>DASZCY010000152.1:0-10352 GCA_035942615.1 Solirubrobacteraceae bacterium
CGCTTGCCTCCGAGCTGCGCGCGTCATGCCATCTCATCGCCCCCCGACACCCAGCGTCATCCGGGGCCGGGCACGCACGACACGTCCGAGAAGGCGCATCCCCGGACACGAACACCCGTCCGGCCCGGCTGGAAGCCTTGCCTTACATGGGCGTCCTCCGCGCTCGCGCGTAGCTCCTCTCCCGCACCGTCGCCCGGCGGCGGCGCTCACCGGCGACCGTCGCCCAGCAGCTCTCGGCGCTACGGGGCCTAGCCGATGCGCTGGGCGCCGACCACGCCACCCGCAGCGTGCGCTCGACGCGCGTCGGGCGCGGCGAGCCGCGCGCGCTGACACGAGGAATACGCGCGGCTGCTGGCCATGCCCGACCGGCGCACCCGCCAGGGCAAGCGTGACCCTCGCGCTGTTGCACCTGCTGGGCTCCGCGGGCATCAGACGCGCCGAGGCCGCCCGAGTGCTGATCGCAGACGTCGCGCGCGCTGACCACGAGCGAGGTCGCACGGACCGTCGCGCGCCACGCTGTTGCGGAGAACGCTCTCTTGACCGGTTGACCGCTTGACCGCTTGACAGCGAGAGGCGCATGGGTTAGATACTTAGCGATGGCGATCACTATCGACGACGCAAAGCGTTTTGACCGCTCGCTTCCGGCGCTGGCTGATCCGACGCGTCGGCGGATCGTGGAGATGCTTGGCCAGTCGCCACGAACCGCGACCGAGATCCACCAGGCCTTCCCGATCGCAGCCCCGGCCGTGAGCCGCCATCTGCGGGTGCTGCTCGAGGCGGGGCTGGTTGTCCACCATGGCGTTCCGGGCGACAAGCGGGTGCGGCTCTATGCGCTGGCGCCGGAGCCGATCGACGAGCTCTCGCGGTGGCTGCAGCAGCTCAGCCAGGCCTGGCAGGGCCAGCTCGACGCGTTCGAGGACTACGTGGCGCTTCGCCAGCACCGGGCAGGAGGCACGACGCGGTGACAGCCACAAACGGACCCCGGCCGCCCGAACGGCCGCGGCGGGGCTCGCCGCCAGGCTGGGGCGCCGTGTTGTCGTCGTTCAAGAGCTACCTGGAAGGAGAGGGCATGGCGGCACGTCAGGTGGCCCGAGCGGAGGTGACGGTCGCGGCGTCGCCCGATGAGGCGTTCACGCTGTTCACCGAGGACATCGGGCTGTGGTGGCGGCGCGACACGCCGTACTGGAACGACCGCGAGCGCGGCGTCTCGGTCCGCATCGAGCCGGGAGTGGGCGGCCGGTTCATCGAGGTCTACGACGTGGACACCGGCTTCGGCATGGAGGTCGGCCGCGTTACCGCCTGGGAGCCCGGCCGGCGGCTGGCGCTGACCTGGACGCAGCTGGGCTGGCCGCAGGGCGCCTCGACCGAAGTCGAGATCACCTTCGAGCCGGCCATCGGCGGCGGGACCGTGGTGCACCTGGAGCACAGCGGGTTCGAACGGGTCCCGGGCGCACTCGACTTCATAGCGGGCTACGACGCGGGCTGGAAGGAAGTGCTCGGCTGGTTCGCCGCGCACGCCGGCACCAACACAAGCTGAGCAAGTACCACCAAGACGACGGTCAACGAAAGGAGCACCCTGATGGCACCCGCAGTGGCATGGTTCGAGGTCACCGGCAAGGACGGCCCGGCCCTGCAAAGCTTCTACGGCAAGCTGTTCGATTGGCAGATCCAGGACGCTGGCGACGGCTCGGGCTACGGCTTGGTCGAGGGCACCGAGAAGGGCATCGGCGGAGGGATCGGCTCGGCGCAGGACGGTGGTCCGGGGCAGGTCACCTTCTACGTGGAGGTCGACGACCCGGCCGCCTACCTGCAGAAGGCTGAGCAGCTCGGCGGCCAGACGATTGAGCCACCCACGACGATTGAGCAGTTCGGGCTCACGTTCGCGTTCTTCGCCGATCCCGAAGGCCACGTCGTCGGGCTCTCCCAGGGGGCGATCCAGTGACCGCTCCCAACCCCACCGTGCGCGACGACGGCAACAGCGTCAGCCCGGAGATCACCGACGACTACATGCGGGAGATGCTCGGCCACAGCAAGACCTACACCGCCATGCTGCTGCGCCTCACCGAGAAGGCCAGCGAGGCCGGCGCCGACACGATCATCTGGGAGCACGGGCGACGTAACCTCGCGCTGCGGGCCGAGGGAAAGCTGCCGATCGTCTGTCCCGCCGCCGACGAGAGCGACTGGGCCGGCATCGCCATCTTCGACGCTCCACCCCAGGAAGTCGAGCAGATCATGGCCAACGACCCGGGGGTGAGGGCCGGGGTGTTCACCTACGAGCTGCACCCCGTCTGCGGATTCCCCGGCTCGGTTCTGTCGTAGGAGCTTCAGCTTTCCGCATGACACGCGATGATGGTGGCGTGCGGATCCGGGGGCTCGTCTTCGCCCCAGGATGCTCAGTCCGCGATCACGGGCGTGACGCCGCGCGAGGCCATCTCGTCTTCGATGCGGCGCTGCATCGCTCCCATTCCGGCGACGAGGTCCTCTGCGTCGCCTTCGCTCAGGCCGTGGCACCGAGCTGCTCGAGCGCATCCATGCCGTATGGGGACGGTGCGGTCGAGCTACTCATGAATGCCGGCCCCCAGGGCGAGCGCGTGCACCTGCACGATGCGTAGGGACGTCACGCGGCGTCCGCGGCCGGGCGTAGCGCGGGTGCCGCGCTGGGGCCGCACGACGAGCACGACCAGCCGCAGCTGCGAGGAGCGGACGGCCAGCCGGTCAGGCGCGTGCGGTGATGAAGACCATGGAGCCCTCGCGGTGGAGCGTGACGTCGGACAGCTCGGCCTGGGCGGCGGCCAGCAGCTCCATCGCGCGGCGGGGCGCGGCCACCTCGCCGGCGCGGTGCAGCAGGGCCAGCCATCGCCGGCCGATCGTCGTCTCGGCGACCAGCGAGGTGGCGTAGAGGGTGCCCTGGGGGGCAAGCTGGGCGCGCAGGGCCCCCAGCGCCCCGGCAAGATCCTCGAAGAGGTGCAGGGCGCCGTGGCAGGCCACCGTGGTGAACGATGCCGGGACGAAGGGAAGATCAAAGAGGTCGGCCTGCAGCAGGACGGGCGACGGGTGTTCGCTGCGCTCCAGGCGCTGCGCAGCCCGTTGGAGCATCCCCTTCGAGCGGTCGGCCAACACCACCGGTCGTGCGCTCTCACCGTAGATCGAGGCGGTGAACACGGCGCTGCCACAGGCAACGTCGAGCAGCGGCCCCTCGCCCGCTCGCACCGCGCGTTGCGCGAACGCGGCATAGGCCCGCGGTGAGCTTCCCCACACGAGGCGGTTGTAGAGCCGGCTGCCCACCAGACGGTCGTAGGTCGCGGCACGCCGGTCATACGCCCCGTCGCCGGGATCGTCTGCCGGCAGCGCCGAGAGGACGTGGTCTGTGACCCGTTGCAGACCCCGCTCCGGCCGAAGAAGCTCGGCCAGCACCGTGTTGCTGGCCGCCGCATTGGTCTCCCAGGTCTCCTGCTGCGTCATGCGAGCGATTGTGGCGCGTCGAGGCGCCAGGCGCGATCCTTTCGCGATGGGCGCCTGGCCGCGACTGACCGAGCGGATCGAGGGCGAGCTCGTCGTCGTCGAGCCGCTCGCCAGCGAGCACGAGGACGGCCTGTTCGCCGCCGGGCGGGCTTCCGGGGTCTGGACCTATTTGACGGGCTTTCCCAATGCGTGCGAGACGCCCGAGCGCTTCCATCGCTGGATGGCGGAGGCACTCTCGGCCGCGCAAGAGGGCACGGAGGGCGTCTGGGTGATCATCGATCGCTGCAGCGGCGTGCCGATCGGGAGCACCCGCTACCTGGCGCTGCGCCCCGAGCACCGCGGGCTCGAGATCGGCTGGACGTGGCTCGGTCGGCCCTGGTGGCGCACCGGGGCGAACGTCGAGACCAAGCTGCTGCTGCTGGGCCACGCCTTCGACACGCTCGACTGCGAGCGCGTGGAGCTCAAGACCGACGCGCGCAACGCGCGCTCGCGTGCCGCCATGGAGGCGCTGCCCGCGCAGTTCGAGGGTATCCACCGCCGACACCGGAAGGTCCCTGGCGGCTGGCGCGACACGGCGTGGTACAGCGTGATCGCGTCCGAGTGGCCAGGCGTGCGCGGCGTGCTGCGAGAGCGCCTGGCGCGCCACGGCGTCGCGGCCTATCGCTTCTCCCCCAGAGCGTGACGTCGCACCCTCGCGTGCGCTCGGACCGGGCCCGGATACGAGAGGACGCGCAGAGCTGCCCACCGAAAAGTCGAGCCTGCGCCGGTCGGCCGTTCGCTGCGTAGGATCCGCGACTCGTGCGGGCGCATGTGAGCTTCGTCGCCGGACTGCTCGCCGCGCTGGTCGCGGCGCCCGCCGCGCATGCCGCGCCCACCCAGGAGACGATCCTCATGGACGACAACCGGCTGCTCTACCGCGGCGCCGCGGTGACCGACGCCACGCTGGCCGAGCTGCGCGCCCTGGGCGTGGACCGCGTGCGCGTCTCGGTGCACTGGGCCAACCTCGCCCCGCGCGCCCGCGCGCCCGCCCATCCCAACGACCCCGCGGCCTACGACCCGGGCGTCTTCGACGCGCACGACCACCTGGTGCGCCAGGCCGCCCGGGGGGGCCTGGAGGTGCTGTTCAACATCACCGGCGGCGCGCCGCGCTGGGCCGCCGGCCGGGCGCGCGGGCGCTTCGTCAATCGGGCCTTCGCTCCCGATCCGCGCGCCTTTCACCACTTCGCCCGGATGATCGGTCGTCGCTACGACGGCACCTACCCCGACGAGAACCAGGGGGGCCGGACGCTGCCGCGCGTGTCGGCGTGGTCGGTGTGGAACGAGCCCAATCACGGCGCCTTCCTGCAGCCCCAGTGGACCCGCGACGCGCAGCGGCGCTGGCGCCCGGCGTCCCCGGCGCGCTATCGCCGCCTGGCGCGCGCCGGCCTGAGCGGGCTGGCCGCTTCGGGCCACACCACCCCCAGCGACATCCTCCTGCTGGGCGAGACCTCTCCGCTGGGCAACGGCAGCCGGCGCGGACGGACGCAGACCATCGCGCCCGCCGCCTTCCTGCGCGAGCTCTTGTGCCTCGACCGGAGGCTGCACCCGCTGCGCGGGGCGCGCGCCCGCCGCGCCGGGTGCGACTTCGCGCGCCGCGGCGAGCTGGCCGTCAACGCCTACGCGCACCATCCCTACTCCATCATCAGCCCGCCCGCCACCAGCCGGCGCAACCGCGACGAGGTCTCGCTGGCCGACGTGCGCCGGCTGTATCGCATCCTCGACGCCGCCGCGCGCGCCGGCCATCTCCGCGCGCGGCTGCCCGTGTGGGTCACCGAGTACGGCTGGCAGACGCCGCCCGACCCCTTCCGCGGCGTGGACCCCGTCGACGGGGGGCGCTGGTGGTCCCAGGCCGAGCGCCAGACGCGCGCCGATCCCCGCGTGGGCGCCCTGACCCAGTTTCTGCTGCTCGACGACGAGCCGGATCGCGCTCGCCGCGCGGGCAGCAAGCCGTTCTGGCGCACCTGGCAGTCGGGACTGCGCTACGCCAACGGCACCCCCAAGCCCGTCTATGACGCCTTTCGCCTGCCGCTGGTTGTGCCCACGCGCACCCCAACGGGCCGGCCCTTCACCATGTGGGGGCTGGTCCGCCCTGCGCCCGACCGGGAGCGGGGCCTGCCGACCACCGTGCGCCTGCAGTTCCGCCCGCCGGGATCGACGACGTGGCAGGAGGCCGGTCGGGTCGAGGTGTCCGCGCCCTCCGGCGTCTTCACCGCCCGGCCCACAAGCCCCGGTCCGGGCACCTGGCGCTACCTGTGGACCGAGCCCGCGCCGGCCGCGCCGTCCTCGCGCCTCGGGCTGCTGCGCCCGCGGCCGGCACCGCCGCCGCCCCCCACGCACGCCTCGCAGGCTCTCAACACGCGCTGAACGTGCCGGCGCGTCACGCGCGGTAGGGTCCTGGGCGATGCAGCCCCAGCGTCTCAGCGCCAGCGAGCTCGTCGCCCTAGGCGGCAGCGCGCTGGTGGCCGTCGGGCTGTTCCTGCCCTGGTACTCGCCCAACGACAACCCCTACGCGAACAGTCAGGGCAGGGCGGAGGGTCCCGGCGACCCGTCGGGCCCGATCTCGCTGGCCCCGGGCTTCTCCATGGCCCTCGTGGGCGCGCTTGCCATGATCGGCGGATCCGTCCTGCGCTCGGCCAAGAGCGGGCGACGACGCAGACCACCCGGCGTCCTGTGAGCATCCACCCACACGAGAGACCCGGCGACTTGGTCGACCGACCCGATCGCAACCTTGCGCTCGAGCTGGTGCGCGTGACCGAAGCCGCCGCGCTGGCCGCCGCCCGCATGGTGGGCCGGGGGGAGAAGGAGGCGGCCGACCAAGCCGCGGTCGACGCCATGCGCGTGGTGCTCGACACGGTGCGCATGGATGGGGTGGTGGTCATCGGCGAGGGCGAGAAGGACGAGGCGCCGATGCTCTTCAACGGCGAGCACATCGGCGACGGCAGCCACCCGCACGTGGACATCGCCGTCGATCCCCTGGAGGGCACGACGCTGACGGCCAAGGGCATGCCCAGCGCGCTGAGCGTGAGCGCGCTGAGCGAGCAGGGCTCCATGTTCGACCCTGGGCCCTGCTACTACATGGAGAAGCTCGCCGGCGGCCCCGACGTGGGCCACGTGCTCGACCTCGACCGCCCGCTGGGCGAGACGCTGAGGCTGGTGGCCGAGGCCAAAGGGATCGCGCTGGGCGACGTGCTGGTGGTCATCCTCGACCGACCGCGCCACGAGGAGGGCATCCGCGAGGTGCGCGAGGCGGGTGCGCGCGTACGTCTCATCACCGACGGCGACGTCAGCGCCGCCTTGCAGGCGGTCACAGCCGACGCGCCGGTCGACCTGCTGTGGGGCATCGGAGGAACGCCGGAGGGCGTGATCTCCGCGGCCGCCATCAAGTGCCTGGGCGGCCAGCTCGTGGGGCGCCTGTGGCCGCGCGACGACGAGGAGCGCCGCGCAGCGCTCGACGCCGGGTACGACCTCGAGCGCCAGCTCACGGTCGATGACCTCGTGCGTTCGGAGGACTGCTTCTTCTCGGCCACCGGGGTAACCGATGGTGACGTCTTGGAGGGCGTGCGCTATCAGGGCGCCCGAGGGGCCACCACGGAGTCGCTGGTGATGCGCGCTCGCTCCGGCACGGTGCGCCGGGTGCACGCCCGCCACGACCGCGCGAAGCTGCGGGCCGTCGCCGGCGAGCGCCTGGGTTGACGGCGCCGTCGGCGCGGACGGCCGGACTACGCCGCGTGGCGCTCGCGGCCGGCGGCGGAAGGCAGCGGACGGCCCGACTCGGGGTCGGGCACGTCCTCGATGGCCGCAAAGCGCCCCACGCGCGACTCGGCGAGGTCCATGCGGGCCAAGGAGCGCAGGAACGCGTGAGTGACGATGACGTGGATGCGCGACTGCGTGTAGATGTAGAACCAAGAGGCGATCCCCGAGGCCAGCGAGGGATAGAAGTTGGCGACCTCCACCTCGACGTGCACACGCGCGCGCCCCGGCTCGTCGCAGGGGCAGCGCTGCACGTCGATTTCCAGGTAACCCTGGTCGCGCCCCGCGCGCGAGACGAGCACGCCCCGTTCGATTCGCCAGCGCACGATGCCGCGATCGGCGTTCATGCGGTACTCGGGCGCGCGGAAGGTCAGCAGCGCGAACGGCCGCGCCAGGAACACCACCTGGCGACCATCGTCGCTGTACTTGACGCGCATCAGCCCGAGCGTCGCGCGCGTGAGAAAGCGCCAGTAGGTGCGCGCCAGGCGCTCCAGGTGGGTGGGGCTCCAGATCGACGCCAAACCATCCTCGTCCATCGTGAGGTCGGCCGCCTGGACGGAGTGCACCGATCCGTCAGGCCTCATGGTGGTGTGCTCGTCGGGGTCGACGATGCGCGCGGTGGCGACCCGCCTGCCCCGGCGGAGCAGCCGGCGCACGCCGGCGAACCAGACGACGGCCAGGCCGGCGAGCGCGGCGAGCGCGGCGATCACGGCGCCCATCGCCGCTGAGCCTACCCGGGGGACAGGGCGGCACGCACCGCGGCCTCGAACCCCAGCGGCCGGTCGTTGATCCCGGCGGGCGGGGACTCGCAGACGACCATCTCGGCGCTGAGGCCCTGCACCAGCGGCCGGGCCAGGCCGGGCTCCACCGAGGTGACCAGCGAGACCCAGTAGGACGACAGGGTGGGCGAGAGGATGGGCACGCGGACGATCACAGGCCGCCGTCGACCGATCACGGTGGCGTAGCGGCGCATCATCTCGCGGTAGGTGAGCACGTCGGCGCCGCCCAGCTGGATTTCGGCCGGCGGGTCGGGATGGTCGACGAGCGTGGTCAGCGTGGCCGTCACGTCGGCGATGGCCACGGGCTGGGTGCGTGTGTCGATCCAGCGCGGGCAGACCATGGCGGGAAGGCGCTCCACGAGCCCGCGCAGCATCAGAAACGAGGAGCTGCCCGCACCGATGACCATGGCTGCGCGCACGTGCACGGCTGTGGGAACGTGGCGGGCCAGCACCGTGGCCACCTCCTGGCGGCTGCGCAGGTGGGCCGAGGCCTCGCCGTCCACCGTGGTGCTCTCCAGGCCACCGAGATAGACCAGGCGCCGGGTCCCCGCCCGCGCTGCCGCAGCCCCGAAGTGCTCGGCCGCCCAGCGGTCCAGGTCGGTGAAGTCGCTCTTGCGTGTCCTCCTGCCACCCATCGAGTGCACGAGGTAGTGGGCCACCTCGACGCCGGCCAGCGCGTCGGCCAGTCCTTCGCCGCTGACGACGTCGCCGCGCACGACCTCCACCTCGCCAGGTAGCTGGGCCTGCTCGGGGCGACGCGCGAGCGCGCGCACGGCATGGCCCGCCTCGATCAGACGGGGGATGAGGCGCCCACCGACGTAGCCGGTCGCGCCGGTGACCAGGACGCGGGTCATGCCCCGGGTACGCAGCGGGGCTCGTGGGCGATCCATCCCGGCCGGCTCGTCGGCCGTACATCGATCATCCACGGGAGGATGCCAACCCCATGAGCCATCTTCAGATCGGCGATCTGGCCGAGCGCACCGGCGTGGCTGCCGGCACCATCCGCATGTGGGAGACGCGCCACGGCTTTCCACGGCCCACGCGCACCGCGACCGGCTACCGCCGCTACAGCGAGGACGACGTGGAGGTCGTGCGCCGCGTCGCCTTCCTGCGTGAGCGCGGCCTCTCCATGGCCGCCGCCATCGAGCGCGCCGGTGCGCGTGAGGTGACCGAGCAGCCGTCGATCTACGCGGCCGTCGCGGGCACCGATCCCGCTGCCCGCCCCCAGACGCTGTCCAAGCGCACCCTGGTCGCCCTCAGCCGCGCCATCGAGGACGAGACGATGGCCACCGGCTCGCGTCCCGTGGTGGTGGGCGCCTTCCAGCACGAGCGCTTCTATCGCCCGGTCGAGCACCGCTATGAGCGCATGGCGCGCGTGGCCGACGCCGCCTGGGTGTTCGCCGACTTCCCGTCCGTGCGCCGCGCGCCCGGGCGGCCCGTCGAGGTGCCCCTCGACGCCGGCGCGGTGCTGAGCAACGAGTGGGCGGTGGTGGTCGATGCGCCCGGCTTCGCCGCGTGCCTGCTGGCATGGGAGCACCTCGACCGGCCGGGCGAGGGCCCCGACGCCAGCCGGCGCTTCGAGGCGCTGTGGACCGTCGACCCCCATGCGGTGCGCCGCGCCGTCCACGCGGCCACACGCGTGGCCGCCGGCGCCGACCCGGACCTCGGCGAGGAACTGGAAGCGATGCTCTCCGACCGCCCGCTGGCCTTCGAGGAGCCTGCTCCCGCCCTGACCGCGCTGACCGGCCGCGTGGTCGGCTACCTCGAGAGCTCCCACGGGGAGCGGTCCTCCTAGAACAGCTCCACGGTCACCTCGGTGCCGGCGGGGAGCTCGCCCTCGCCGGCGGGCACGAGCGCGAGACCGTTCGCGTGCAGCATGGACGTGAGCTGGTGGGAGCCCTGCGGACCCGTCGGGGTGGCTCGGCCCTCGGCGTCGAGGCGGACGCGTACTGCGTGATCGCGGCCGGGCAGGCGCTCGAGCGTCTCGCTCAGCCGCGCGCCGGTGCGCCGGGCGTGGGGCGGGGCGCCCTGCTGGGCCAGCAGCGCCAGGCGCACGAAGAGCAGGAAGGTGACCATGGCCGAGACGGGGTTGCCGGGCAGGCCGAACACGAGCGTCGCCTCGCGCGTGCCAAACCACGTCGGCTTGCCCGGTCGCAGCGCGACGCCCCAGAAGCACTCGTGCACCCCCAGGGCGCCGAGCGCGCCCTTGACGTGGTCGTGGGGGCCGACCGAGACCCCGCCGGAGACCACAACGACATCGGCCTCCTCCAGCGCCGCCTCGACCGCGTCGCGGGTGGCCCGCGCGTCGTCGGGCACGTAGGT
>DASZCY010000153.1:0-1621 GCA_035942615.1 Solirubrobacteraceae bacterium
GACGCGGCCGGCGAGTTCCAGCAGGCGCTGGACTTCTACGGCAACGACTACTGGATGCAGGTGGCCCGCGGGCCAGGCTCGCCGTTCTCCCGGATGCTGCGCGCGCGGGCGAAGCTCGACGCGCTGGTGTTCGGAGAGATCGCCCGGCGGCGGCGCACGGGCGAGCGCGGGGAGGACATCCTCTCCCTGCTGCTGGACGCCGAGGACGAGGACGGCTCGCGCCTGAGCGACCGGCACGTGCGCGACGAGGTCATGACGCTCCTGTTCGCCGGCCACGACACGACCACCGCGACGGTCGCCTTCATGGTCTACGAGCTGGCCGGCAACCCCGAGTGGGCCGAGCGCGTGGCCGCGGAGGGCCAGCGCGTGCTGGGCGACCGCCCGCCCGACGCGCCGACGCTGATGGGCGGCGGCCTGCCCGAGCTCGATCTCGTCCTCGACGAGACGCTGCGCCTCTACCCGCCCGCCTGGATCGGGCCGCGGCGCTCTGTGGAGTCCTTCGAGCTGTGCGGCGTGCGCGTGCCGGGCGACGTACCGGTGGAGTACTGCTCGTGGGCCAGCCACCGCCTGCCCGATGTGTGGGACGAGCCCCACGCCTGCCGCCCGCAGCGGTTCCTGCCCGAGGCGCGCGCAAAGCTTCCCAAGGGTGCCTACGTGCCCTTTGGCGGTGGCTCGCGGACGTGCATCGGGATGCGCTTCGGGCAGCTGGAGATCAAGGTGATCGCCTCGCTGCTGCTGCGCGAGTTCCGCATCGAGCTCGAGCCCGGCTGGCGCCTGCGCATCCGCCAGACGCCGACCCTCGGGCCGCACGGCGGGATGCCGGTGCGCGTGCGCCGCGTGGGCGCAGCGGTCGGCGCCTGAGCCGGCCTCCGCGTTCGGGCAGGATGCGCGGGGTGGAGCGCCCGGGCGTCGACGTGGTGGTGCCCTTCGCGGGCCGTGCGCAGGCGCTGGCGGGTGTGGTGGCGCGCCTGGCGGAGCTCGAGCTGGGCGAGGAAGACACGGTGCCCGTCGTGGACAACAGCGGCGTGCCGGGTGCCGGCCTGGGGCACGTGCGGGTGGAGCGCCTGGCGCGCCCGCGCAGCTCCTACAGCGCGCGCAACCGCGGCGCGGCGGGCGGAGGCGCGCCGTGGCTGCTGTTCCTCGACGCCGACGTCGAGGCACCGGCCGACCTGCTCGACCGCTACTTCGCCCAGGCGCCGGCCCAGCGCTGCGCCGTGCTGGCGGGCGCAGTGCTCGACTCGCCGCCGGGCGCGCAGGACGGCGCCGCGGTGCGCTACGCCTGGCTGAAGGCCTCGATGAGCCAGGAGACGACGCTGGCCCACGGACGCTGGGCCTTCGCCCAGACGGCCAACTGCGCGGTGCGCCGCACGGCGTTCACCGAGATCGGGGGCTTCGCCGGGGGGATCCGCTCGGGCGGCGACGCCGACCTCTGCTGGCGCCTGCTCGCCGCCGGCTGGGAGCTCGAGCGCCGCCCCGAAGCCGCCGTCGTGCACCACAACCGCACGTCGGTGCCCCGCCTGCTGGCCCAGCGCGCGCGCCACGGAGCGGGCGCGGCGTGGCTGGGCACGCGCTGGGTGGGGGCGCTGCCGCCGCGCCGGCGCGCGGGGCTGGCCTGGTGGAC
>DASZCY010000154.1:0-1566 GCA_035942615.1 Solirubrobacteraceae bacterium
CCGCCCGACCACGCACGCCGGCCGGGGATGGTGGCGGGGGATATGGGCCGAACCGACCCCGGCGCTCTACTGACTGGTTCCCCGATCGACGCGGCGAGCCAAACCTGCTCGCCCGGCGCTGGACGGATGTACCAGACATGATGCGGGCCGTGATCGACCTGCACTGTCACGTGCTGCCGGGACTGGACGACGGTCCTCCCACCCTCGACGAGGCCCTCGCACAGCTCAGGGAGGCCGCGGCGCGGGGCATGGCCGCGATGGTGGCCACCCCCCACGTCTCCTGGCAGTTCCCCCAGGTCACCGCTCAACGCATCGCCGCCGGCGTCGAAGCGGTCAACGCCGCGCTGCAGGCAGCCCAGATCGAACTCGAGGTGCTGCCCGGCGCGGAGGTACAGCTCTCGCGCTGGAACGAGCTCGACGAGACCGAGGCGGCAGGGCTGCGCCTGGGCGGAGGTCCGTGGACGCTCGTCGAGCTGCCCTTCGTGACCTCGCCCAGCCTGGTCGAGAGCTCGCTGTTCGCCATCGGTCGCGGCCGGCCGGCCCTGTTGGCCCACGTCGAGCGCTGCAGCGCCTTTCACGAGGACCGCGAGCTCGCCCAGCGCCTCAGCGAGCGCGGCGTCCTCTTACAGGTCACCGCCGGATCGCTGGTCGGGCGCTTCGGCCGGCGCGCCGAACAGACCGCCCGCCGCCTGCTGGAGGACGGCCACGCCCACGTGGTGTCCTCAGACACCCACGATGCGCGGCGCCGGCCCCCTGGCGTGCGCGAGGAGCTCGGCCAGGCGGGGCTCGGGTCGTTGGCCGAGTGGACGACGGTCGGGGTCCCTGAGGCGATCATCCGCGGCGAGACCCCGCCGCCGCGGCCCGACGTGGCGCCTGGGTCGCGGCGGAAGCGGCTGCTGCGACGGGTCAAGCGCGGCTGAGGGCGCACCGGCGGCTCATCCGGTCGGATCGCCGCTCACCACGAACGACGGCCGCCGGAGTCAGGCCCCGGCGGCCGCCGTCACCTCGTGGTTGTCCTCTCCCTCGGGCGTCGTGTCAGCGCCAGGGGCGCACCGAGTGTGGGCAAGGCGCCCAGGGCCGGCATCGATCGCCATCGAACGGCGCTCCCGCGCGCGCTGGCAGCGCGCGGCTCGGTTCGCGCCGGAGCAATCGGGTGTTCGACCGGCGCGTGAGCAACGTACGCCGGGGTCGCTGCTGCGCGCGCGCCAGGGCGAGGCCGTGAGCCTGAGCTATCGCTCGAGAGCGGTCGACGGTGCCCGCCGCGCCGCGGTGCCCAAGGGCGGACGGCGCGCACGACGGCTCGAGGCGCGATGGTCTCGCGCGCCGCGACACGGCGGGTGAGATACGACGAACTGCTAGTCCACGCACCACGGCGCTGTTCGCGCAGGCGCCCTGACCCCCGGTCCAACCCGTAATCCTGGGGTGGGGTCCCTAGGGCGGTGGCGTGTCGTCCGCGCTACAAAGGGAGGCCCTCTCTCGACTCAGGAGTTCTTCCCCTGTGAAGCGTCGTCTTGTTGGTAGTGGGCCATTTCGCAGACGCGGGCCATGACCGCAGTTGAGCAGTCT
>DASZCY010000155.1:0-3516 GCA_035942615.1 Solirubrobacteraceae bacterium
CCCTTGAGGCGTCACATCACCAAGCGCTCTCGTATCGACAGACGTCAAGGGAGTAGGCCCAGTGGATAGGGTCCACGACCATGCAGCTCGCTGGCCGCCACGTCCTGTTGACCGGCGCCAGCGGGGGGCTCGGGCAGGTGATCTCGCGCGAGCTGGCCTTCCGCGGGGCGCGGCTGCTGCTCACTGGCCGGCGCGCCGACGTGCTCGAGGACCTGGCGGGCAAACTAGGTGGCGGCGCCCGCGCGCTGGCCGTCGATCTCGGCCGGTCGGGCGAGGTCGAGCGCCTGGCGGCCGAGGCCGGGCCGGTCGACGTGCTGGTGGCCAACGCGGCACTGCCGGCGTCCGGCCGGCTGGCCAGCTTCGAAGCGGCGCAGATCGACGCGGCCCTCGACGTGAACCTGCGCGCCCCCATGCAGTTGGCCCGCGCCCTCTCGCCCGCCATGGTCGAGCGCGGCCGCGGTCAGCTCGTGTTCGTCTCCTCCCTGTCGGGCAAGGCGGCGACCACGGGCAGCTCGGTCTACAGCGCGACCAAGTTCGCGCTGCGGGGATTTTCGATGGCGCTGCGCAGCGAGCTGGCCGGTACCGGCGTGGGCGTCTCCTGTGTGTTCCCCGGCTTCATCCGCGGCGCGGGGATGTTCCACGAATCGGGAACGGTCCTGCCGTGGTTCGCTGGCACCAAGGCACCGGAGGACGTCGGCCGGGCCGTTGCCCGCGCGATCGAGCGTGACCTCGCCGAGGTCGACGTCGCACCGCTGGGCCTGCGCCTGGGGGCGACCGTCGCCGGGCTGGCGCCCGGGGCCGTCGACGCGGTCAACCGCCGGCTGGGCGCCGACCGCGTGGCCCAGGACATCGCCGCCGGCCAGGCGCACAAGCGGGGCTGACCGGGCGGGCGCTACCGTTCGGACGTGGCAGTGCCGCCTCCGGTCGGTGGGTCGCCGCCGTCGTCCGACCCGGCGCGGGCGCCGTCGCCGGCTCCGTCGCTCATGATCTGCCGCGTGTGCGGGCGCACCGCGGTCAGCACCTCGGAGGCCAGACGCGTGCCGTCGGAGGGCACAGCGAGCGTGGCCTCAATGCGCACGACCAGCTCGTCGTCGTCGAGTTCCTCAAGCGTGATGCGCGGGTGGCCGCGGACCGGGGTCTCCACGCCCTCCTCGATCGAGCGCTGCACGTCGGCCGGGGTGACGCCCGGGTCCAACCGTGCGCGTAGATCCACGCCCGCGGGCTCGCAGCGGGATGACCGCGACGTTGAGCACCACGCTGTTGGGCACGAGCATCGCATCGTCGCCGTTGGAGAAGGTCGTGTAGAGGAGCCCCAGCGCGCTCACGGTCCCCTCGGCTGTTCCGGCCAGCCCGCCGCCCTGGAGGCGGACGCGTTCGCCGACGCGGAAGGGCCGGGCGCTCAGGAGGATCATCCCCGCAAAGAGGTGCCCAGCGTCTGCTGGGCGGCGAGGCCCAGCACCACAGCGGTGAAGGCGCCGCCGACCGCCAGCGTGCGCGGTGGCAGACCGGCGATGCGCAGCGCCACCAGCAGGGCCAGCAGCACCGTCCCCAGGCGGATCAGAAAGCCGACCGTTCCCGCGGTGCCGGGGTCGAGGCGGCGGAAGAGCATCGGGCCCAGCGCGCGGCCGACGCCCCGGGCCAGCGCCCAGCCGAGCACCAGCAGCAACAGGACCGAGGCGATGCGCACGGGCAGGTCGATCCCGAAGAGCTCCTCGCGGTATCGGAAGGCCAGCAGGACGCCGATCACCGCCGGGACGAGCAGGACCGCCTCCAACCGGGCCCGGCGCGCGGCCTTCTGGCTGATCTGGCGCGCCAGCCCGGCCTCGCGCCACGCGTGGCTGCGCGTCTCAAAGAAGCTTCTCATGCCATGCTCAGGATCGGCCATAGGGCTCAAAGGTGTGTGAACGCGGACACGCAGGCACTGCCTCGCGTTGGTGCCCCTCCGCTCGCCCCGGAAACGCCGCCCCTCAGAACAGCGACTCCTGGCGGTAGGCCGGGCGCGCGGAGGGCACCGGGGCGTGCTCGTCCCCGGCCGCCGACCGGGGCGCGCGGAAGCGCGACGGCGATGGTGCCCCGCGGCCGCGCACCAGAGCGCCCAGGCGCTCGCGTTCGGCCGGCGGCGCGTAGGCGCCGCGAGCGTACAGCCGCTCGTAGCGCTCGACCAGATCGGGGCGCGCGGCGCGCAGCCACGCAAAGAACACCCCGCGGGTCTCGCCGCGCAGGTGCAGCGCGATCCCTCCGATGCCCACCGCGCCGGCCTCATCGGCGGCGGTGAGCAGCGCATCGACCTGCTCGGGGGCGTCGTTGATGCCCGGCATGAGGGGTGCGATCAGGACGCCGGTGGGGATGCCTGCGCGGTTGAGCTCGGCCACCGCCTCCAGGCGCGCCTTGGGACTGGGCGTGTGGGGCTCGGTCGCCCGCCAGGCCTTCTCGTCCAGGGTGGGCACCGACAGGTTGGCGCTCACCTCGGCCACCTCGCCCAGCTCGCGCATGAGCCCGAGGTCGCGCAGCAACAAGGGCGACTTGGTCAGCACCGAGGCGGGGTTGCGCGCGTCGCGCAGCGCCTCCCAGATGCCGGGCATCAGCCGATAGCGCCCCTCGACCCACTGGTAAGGGTCGGTGTTGGTGCCCATGGCCACGTGCTCGCCCTTCCAGGAGGGCCGGCGCAGCTCGGCGCGCAGCACCTCGGGCACGTTGACCTTGACGACGATCTCCTTCTCGAAGTCCCGATCGGCGTCGAAGCCCAGGTAGGTGTGCGTGGGACGCGCGAAGCAGAACCGGCAGGCATGCGCGCAGCCCCGGTAGGGGTTGATCGTCCAGCGGAAGGGCATCCGCGAGCGCTCGGGCACGCGGTTGAGCGCCGAACGGGCGTGCACCTCGTAGAAGCGGGTGTCCATCGCCTCGGGCGCATCGAAGTGCCGGACGACCGCATCGCGGTACCCGGGCAGCGCGGCCCGATCAGCCTCGCGGGCTCTGAGGTTGTCCCAACGCACGAACGCATGTTCGCACGTGGTGCGGACGGAGCGTCGCGCGGCTCAGCGCGCGCCCGTGGACGCCAGCAGCGACAGCTCGCCGGCGAGTGTCTGGCTGGTGGCCGAGGCGATCTGCACCGGGACCATCTCTCCGGGCGCGGCCAGCCCGGTGAAGTTGACCGCCTTGTTGTGGCGCGAGCGCCCGCGCAGCTTGGAGGGGTCGGTGCGCGAGGGCCCCTCGACGAGCACGTCGAGGGTGCGCCCCACAAAGCGCTGGGCACGCTCGCGAGCGCGGCGCTGAACGACCTCCACCAGGCGTTCCATGCGCGCCACGGCGACCTCGTGGGTCACCAGGCCTTCGGTGAACGACGCGGCCTCGGTCCCCCGGCGGGGGGAGTAGATGAACGTGAAGGCGCCGTCGAAGCCCACCTCTTCGCACACCTCGATCGTCTGGGCGAAGTCCTCCTCGGTCTCCCCCGGGAAGCCGACGATGATGTCGGTGGTCAGCGCGATGTCGGGGACGTGCTCGCGGATGAGCGCGACG
>DASZCY010000156.1:0-10011 GCA_035942615.1 Solirubrobacteraceae bacterium
CGATGCCCAGCACGTCCTGCTGGCGCAGGATCAGCACCGGTACCATCGCGAACGCCACGACCAGGGCCGGCTTCTCCCAGCGCCGTGCCTTGGCGGTCTGCTCCTCGGTCATGCCGGGGACGTAGTGGGTGCCGTGGGGGCGGTACACGCTCGCGCAGTCTGTCGTACCGGGCGGCCCGGTCGGGAGAACGATGTGTCGCGCTCGCGAGCGCTCGTCCTCAGTCGCCCGTCCCTGGCGCCGGAGAGGGATCACGGGCGGGGTCCGGGGTCCCGGGCCCGGCGAGCCCGGCCACTGCGCCGGCGCGCTGCAGCTCGGTGACCTCGACCTCCGAGAAGCCGGCCTGGGCGAGCACCTCGTGGGTGTGCTCGCCCAGCGCCGGTCCCGGCCGCTGCGCGGGATCGCCCGGCGTGGCCGAGAGCTTGACCGGCACGCTCAGCAACCGGACCGGGCGCGAGGCGCCGGGCTGTGCGACCTCCGCGACCATCTTCCGGGCGCGCACGAGCTCGGAGTCCAGCGCCTCGTCGAGCTCGAGCACCGGCTCCAGGCAGCAGTCGTGCACGGTGGCAAAGGCCTGCCACTCGTCCCGCGTGCGCGCGGCGAAGATGGCCTCCACCTCGCGGTGGGTCGCGCTGCCCGGCCCGGCGAACTGCCCGTCGACGAGGTCGTCGCGCTCCACCCCCCGGCACCAGGCCTGCCAGAACTTCGGCTCCAGGGCGCCCAGCGTGACCCAGCCATCCGCGCACGCATAGGGGCGGTAGCAGACCAGCGAGCCGGCCAGTTCCAACCCCCCGCGCCGGGGCGTGGCGCCCTCGGCGAACATCCGCGCGGCCACCAGGACCAGCCACGACAGCGCGCCATCGGTCATGGAGACGTCAACCATCTGGCCCTCGCCGGTGGCGTCGCGATGGCGCAGCGCGGCGAGGATCCCGAAGGCGGCCATGAGCGCCCCGCCGCCCAGGTCGGCGATCTGGCCCGCGGCCTGAACCGGCGGTCCGTCGGCCTCCCCGGTCAGGCCCAGCAGGCCGACCAGCCCCAGGTAGTTCATGTCGTGGCCGGCGCGGTCACGGTAGGGCCCGTCCTGTCCGTAGCCGGTGATCGGGCAGTAGACCAGGCGGGGGTTCTCCTCGCGCAGGCGCTCCCACCCCACGCCGAGGCGATCGAGCACGCCGGGGCGGAAGGACTCCAGAAGCACGTCGGCGTCGCGCACCAGGCGCAGGAGCACGTCGCGGCCCGCGTCGCTCTTGAGGTTCAGGCGCACGGAGCGCTTGTTGCGGTTGAGGGCCAGAAACAGCGCCGAGCCCGCGCTGGGGTCGGCACCCTCGTAGTGGGGCGGCGCCCAGCGCAGGTAGTCGCCCATGGCGGTGTCCTCGACCTTGACCACGTCGGCGCCGAGGTCAGCCAGCAGCAGCGAGCAGAAGCCGCCGGGCAGCAGCCTCGAGAGGTCGAGGACGCGCACGCCCTCCAGGGGCAGGGCCATCAGACGCCGGAGATCGAGCAGGTGGTGACGACGGGGTCTTCGACGCTCAAGGGTTCCCTCGGGGGCGCAAAGTGGGACCTATCGCTTTCCCACTCTGCCGCAGCGGTGGCGAGGGCGCAAGCGGGGTCGCCGCGGGGTGCGCCGGGTAGCGGCCGCGCGTGTTCGACTTCCTCGTGGAGCTGGTGACCGGCTCGCCCTGGGTCTATCCGTTCGGGCTGGCCGTCATCGTCTTCGACGCGGTCGTTCCCGTGCTGCCCAGCGAGACGCTGCTGATCACCGGCGGGGTCCTAGCCGCACGCGGCCAGATCTCGCCGGCGGGCCTCATGGCGGTCGGCTTCGCCGGCGCGGTCATCGGCGACAACATCACCTACACCCTTGGTTGGGGCTACGGCGCTCGGGCGCGCGACCGCCTGTTTCGCTCCGAGAAGGCGCGCTCGCGGCTGGAGAAGGCCAAGGAGCTGCTCGACGAGCGTCCCTGGCTGGTGGCAGTCGCGCGCTTCGTGCCGGGCGGTCGCACCGCGATGACCTTCGCGGCGGGGACGCTGGCCATGCCCCGCCGGCGGTTCCTGGTCTACATCATTCCCGGCGGCCTGGCCTGGTCGGTGTTCGTGAGCCTGCTCGGGTACGTGGGCGGACCGGTGTTCCAGGGCAGCTTCTGGCTGCCCCTGGCAGCCTCGCTGGGGTTCGCCGCCGTGCTCGCGGCCGGCGCCGAGGCCCTGCGCCGCGCGCGCGCCCGCCGCGCCTGACCCGCCGGCCCGACCCGCCTACGACGCCTGTCCGGGCCGGACGAGGAGCGATCGCGGCGCGCGCGGTGAGCGGCCGTTGGCGGGGCCATGGCCCCCCTCACCCGTGCCCTGCGCCTCACCGCCCTGACCGCCGCCCTGGCCGCTGGCCCGGGCGCCGCCGCCGCACCCCCTCCGGGGGGTCGATCCGCGTGAGCACCCTATGGCGCAGCGCCAGCGGACGGGGACGATCAGCGCCCGCTGCTCGGAATAGCGCTGGCAAGCCGCGTACCGCGCATGAGAACACGAAACCCGGTGCACCGGGCGGCCGCCGTGCTCAGCGACACCTCTTTCAGCGGTCGCCCAGGACCTGGAAGGAGCGCATCTCGCCGCGGATGCGCCGCTCGAAGTACCCCGTGAACAGCGTGTAGGAATGCACGCTGCCCCTACGTCGCGCAATGCCGTCGCGCACCTTCTGGGACAGCGCATGGTCGATCTCCCAGCGCCCTCCGCGGATGCGCCCACGCAACCTCACCGTCTCGGTCTTCCCATCGACGACGTACTGCACCTGCATGCGCACCACCCCCCGCGCCCGGCGGCTGATCGTCCCCTCAGCCCTCAAGCGTCCGTTCACGATACGCGGACGCTCGAGCTCCAGACCGGCCCGCCGGGACGCCGCACGCAACCGCACCTCCTGCGGGCGCGTGTCGCCGTCGCCGCGATAGGTGATCGTCACGATGCCCGTCCCCAGGCGAGCCTGGCGGCCGGGAATGCGCCGGTTGAAACGCACCCGACGATTCGCCGCGTCGACCTCCTCGGTGAACCCAACGCGTCGCCCGGCCGCGAAGAACTCCACCTGCACCTCACCCGACGCGCGGCCCGTGATCGGCGCCAACACGTCCAGGCGACGCTCCTGGCGACGCACCCGAGCCCGCTCGATCTCCAACTTCGCCGGAAACACCATCGGCGGGGGTGGCGCCGGCGACGCAGGTGATGCAGGCGGCGACGGCGGCGTGGGTGACGCCGGAGGGGCCGTTGGCGCCGCCTGGCGGCGCACCGTCGCCTCGAGCACGTAGAGACCCGCGTTGATGTCGCTGAGCACGACGATCGCCGACGTGTCGCCCTTGGGGATGGCCCCGACGCCCGTGACCAGGGTCTGGTCAGGCCAGGACTGCCCACGCTGGAGGCTTCCCGTCTGGCCTTCGATGTTCGTCGGCCCGGCGCCCGCGTTCTCCGAGGGATCCGCGACTGGCGGCGGCACGAAGGACGCGACCTCGCGGGGGGCACCGGGGTTGCGGACGTCCAGCACGCGAAGGCCATCCGACATCCAGGTCGTCAGGGCGATGTCGCCGGCCAGCATCCGGGCCTGGCGGGGCGAGAACACGCCGTTGTGGGGAGGCGGCCACACCTGCGAGGTGGGGCTGCGGTAGCTGCCGATCGCGGCCGGCGTGCTGCGCGAGAAGTCGACGATCCGCTGCGCTCCCCATTCACCCTGGTTGTCCTTGAGGGTCGTCTGCAGGCCGGCCGGGACAAGCCACAGGTTGTCCGCGAAGGCAAGACCCTCGGCGTCGGCGCCGCTCCACCCGAAGCGCATGGCACCGCGCACCGCGCCCGACGGCGCTGTCACTGTGGCCTCGTAGGCGGTCCGGGGGCTCGTGGCCTCAAGGCGGCGGATCTCGCTGGTCGCCAGCTCCGCGCCCGACCCGTCATACCACACCACGGAGGCCTCGAACGCGCCGGCGGTGCGCTCCTGCACCTCCAGGGTCGCGCCCACGTCGTAGCCCTCACCGGCGACCACCGGGAAGCGCGAGGCTTCGCTGACCTGCCCCCGGGCTTGGCGATCGGTGGCGTTGGCGAGGCTGCGGTAGCGCGAGACGTCCGTGCGCGTGTCGGGTGCCGCACAGTCGGTGCTGCCGGGCGGGCATGCGACCACGTAGCCACCCCCGGTGTAGGCGCCGTTTCCGGTGCTGCCGTCGAGCTGGAACGCCGTGGGGCTGGTCACCGTGACCGTGAAGGTGCCGTTGGCCGCGGTGTTGCCCTGAACGCCCGCGACGCGGACGCGGTCACCGGTCGTCAGGCCGTGTGCCGGGCCGGTGATGACGATCGGCGAGGCGTTGGTGGCGGCGGTGACCGTCGTGGCCAGCGGCCGGACGGTCACGTTCGTGGCGCTCGTGCGCGACCAGGTGCCGGGGAAGCTCACGCCGCTGAGCGTCCGGTTGGGGACGGCGCCAACGATCCGGTCGTAACCGCCGAGCTGCAAGCCGACGGACGGGATCGGTGGCAGCCCTCCGGCGGGGCCCGGAATGAACAGGTTGAGAGCGTTCTCTCCGAGATTGCCCACGACCGCGGTCGCTCCCGCCTCCGCGGCACGGCGCACCTTCTCACCGAAGCTGCAATTTTCGAACGCCGGTCCGCCCGACTCGACGACGGCGATCTTGCCGTCGGGATCCTGCAGGTACGGATCGGCAGCCCGCTGCGCCGTGTTGACCTGGCGCGATGCTGGGCAGCCACGGCCTATGTAGGCCACTTCGCTCGAGATCTGCTGGCCCGGCTTGAGATAGATCTTGTCGGCGAACAGCGTCTCGCAGCCGCGGCCCGTGTACGTGGCCGCGCCCGGCGACGCGATGGTGACGGCGGTCAGGCTCGGATCGACGTCCTCCTCGGAGACGAACGACAGCAGCTCGCCGTTGGGTCCGGTGAACGGCTGCACGTCGGCGGCGTTGCCCTCGACCTCGCCGCCCGGGGTCATACCGCCGGCCTCGCCGATCGGAAAGCCCCACGTGGGCGGATTGGGCGTGAACGTCGGCGGATCGCTGCCGGCGTCGTGCTGGGGGAGGTTGTCGAGGTCGAGGTGGAACAGCGCCGCCGAGTCGGGGCCACCCAGGCCGGTCCGCTCGGCCGTGAGCGTGGTGTTGCGCGGCTGCGCCCCGTCGTACCACGACAGGATCGCGCCGTTGCCGTCGGGCGTCGGCGCAGCCGAGCGACCGGCCTGGAAGATGCGACAGCCGTTGGCGGAGTTCTGGCCGATGGGCTCCTCGGGGAAGGTCTTCAGCTGCCGCGGGTTCGCGGGATCGGTGACGTCGATCAGCCGGAAGTCCCCCTGCGGCGACGCGTCATGCGCGTTGCCGATGCTGAACGGCGTCGTCGCGACCGCGTAGACGCGCGTCCTGTTGCCCGGGCCGTTGTTGCGGGTGAACATCCGAACGTCCTCGAAGATGCCCCAGGCGGCGTTGGGTCGCACGCCCGGCGGGCAGACGGGCGGAGCCTCCGGCGTTGCGCCGGGCGTGCACTGCGGGTTGGCGATGTCCTCGGGGTCGAAGTCGCCCACACGCACGGGGGCATCGGGATTCGACACGTCCCAGAACTCGATGCGCGCGCCGTTGAAGAAGGACTGCTCGCAGCGCTGGGTGGCGATCGCGAGAATCCTCTTGTCAGCGACGGGATGGTCGATGGCATCCACCGAGCTCGCGGTGACCGACACGTTGGGAACACTCTGACCGCGCCGCGGGCCTCCCACCGGTCCGCCCCCGGGTCCCTGGATGCCCTTCTCGTCCTCGATCTCGATCGTGCTGCGCAAGTCGGGCGCCGTGGGATCGCTCACGTCGACGACCTTCACGCCGCCGTAATCGGTGCAGATGCGCCCGGGCGTGGACTGCGCCCCGTGGAAGCGGGCGCCACCGGCGACGAAGGCAAGGTCGCCGGCCACGTCAAGATCGCCGTTCTGCCCACGCGCTCTCGTCTGGCCGTCATGGCCCGGCGAGGCCAGATCGTGTTGGCCAAGCAGGCGCAGGTCGACGCCCTCGACATCCCCCGGTGCCGCGACGGCGCTCGTGCCTCCGACCATCCCCAGCGTTGCGATCGTAAGCGCCGCCAGAGCGGCCCCGCGCAGACGCCTTCCCGTCATCGAGCCCATCCTTGTCATCGTGTTGCTTCCCTGCCCGCCTCGACCGAGGAAGGTGCCAGGACCCTAACCCGGGGCTTGGAGCGCGTCAATATGTGGGTTGGACACCTACGGCGTCCGTGAGGAGAAATGGGTGCACAGGCCTGGCGGCCAGGACTGGTGCCGGGCGCCTGCGGCGGGGCATTCGACGGCGCCCGGCTGCTTGAGGCGGCCGGGGCCTAGCGGTCTCCCACCACCTGAAAGGAGCATCTCGCCGCAGATGCGCCGCTCGAAGTACCCCGTGAACAGCGTGTAGGAATGCACGCTGCCCCTACGTCGCGCAATGCCGTCGCGCGCCTTCTGGGATAGCGCTGGTCGATCTCCCCGGTGGTGCGCATGCAGGTGCAGTAGGTCGTCGATGGCAAGACCGAGACGGTCAGGTTGCGCGGGCGCATCCGCGGGGGGCGTTCCCCCGCGCCCGGCGGCTGGCCGCACGCACGTGTGAAAGGCACCGGCGCTGATCGCCGTCGCCGTGCGCGCTGCTCCGAGATCGACCGGCCCGACCGACCCCGGGACACCGATTGCTCTTCAGCTTCACGCTCGGGTATGTCATGTCCGAGGCGAGTGCGCGGCGCGGTCCGGCGAGCCACCCCGAGGACTGGGGCATTGCCTCCTATGCCTTGCACGCCCTCCCCGCCGACAAGGTGCCGACCCTCGCAGAGCTTGCCGCGGTCGCGCTCGCCGGCCACGCCGACGAGCAGTTCGACCGGTGCCTGAGGGGAATCCTCACCGCTCTCGCGTTCCGCCGCGAATCGCGGCTGGCCGCGGATAGATCGGCGCCCCCGCATTCACCGCCCCGTCCACCGGGGCTCGCGCTTCTCGAAAAAGGCCTTGATCCCCTCATGGCTGTCCTCGGTCGAGAAGGCCAGCGTGAGGTTGTGGCGCAGGAACTCCAGCGCGTCGTCGAAGGCCATGTCCATCTGGCGGTGCATCGCGTCCTTGCCCAGGCGCATGAGCACCGGCGACCTGGCGGCCAGGCGCCGCGCCCAGTCGGCGACCGCGGCGTCGAACTGCGCCGCGGGGACCACCCGGTTGACGATGCCGATCCGCTCGGCCTCGTGGGCGTCGATGCGCTCGCCCAGCAGCAGCAGCTCGTTGGTCTTCTTGCGCCCGAGGTTGCGGTAGATCAGGGCCATGATCATGAAGGGGAAAACGCCCACGTTGATCTCGGGCGTGCCGAAGGTCACGTCTTCCTTGGCCACGATGAGGTCGCAGGCCAGCGCCAGGCCCAGCGCGCCGGCCAGCACGTGCCCGTTGGCCGCACAGATCGAGGGCTTGCCCAGCTCGCCCAGCGTCGAGAACAGGCGCGGAAAGCGCTCGATGTGCCAGTGCTTGTGCACGAGCGCCACGTCGGCGGCGAATCCGGCCAGGTTGCCGCCGCTGGAGAAGACCGTCTCGTGGGTGGAGGTGAGCACCACGCAGCGCACGTCGTCGTCGGCCTTCGCGGCGTCCAGCGCCGCCTGCAGGTCGTCCAGCAGCGCGTCGGAGAGCGCGTTGCGCGTCTCGGCGTGATCGAGGGCGAGCGTCGCCACGCCGTCGGCAACCTCGTAGCGGACGGTCTCCAGCTCCATCGGCCGCCACCCTACCCACGGCCTCAGAAGACGGGCGTCTCGGTGTAGGCGCCGAAGACCTGCTGGAGGGCCTGGATGATCTCGCCCTCGGTGGCGTGCGCGCGGGCGCAGTCCAGCAGGGGGGGCATGAGGTTGGCCCCGGGTCGGGCGGCCGCCTCGCGCAGCGGGGTCAGCGCCCGCTCCACGGCGCCGGGGTCGCGCCGGGCGCGCACGGCCTGCACCCGGGCGATCTGCTTGCGCTCCAGCGCGGGGTCGATGCGCAGCGTCCGGATCGGCTCCTCGTCCTCCTGACGGTGCGCGTTGACACCGACGACGATGCGCCGGCCCGCGTCGAGCTCGGCCTGCAGCCGGTAGGCCGCATCGGCGATCTCGCGCTGGGGGAAGTTGTGCTTGACCGCCTCGACCATCCCGCCCAGCTGGTCGATGCTGTCAAAGAGGGCATAGGCGGCGGCCTCCATGCGATCGGTGAGAGCCTCCACGAAGTACGACCCGCCCAGCGGGTCGATCGTGTTGGCCACCCCCGTCTCGTGGGCGATCACCTGCTGGGTGCGCAGCGCGGTGCTCACCGCCTCCTCGGTCGGCAGCGCGAGCGCTTCGTCGTGGGAGTTGGTATGCAACGACTGGGTGCCGCCCAGCACCCCGGCCAGGGCCTCGATCGCCGTCCTGGTGATGTTGTTCAGCGGCTGCTGCGCGGTGAGGCTCACGCCGGCGGTCTGGGTGTGGAAGCGCATCAGCCACGAGCGCGGATTCTTCGCGCCGAAGGTCTCGCGCAGCTCGCGCGCCCAGATGCGCCGGGCCGCGCGCAGCTTGGCGATCTCTTCGAAGAAGTCGATCTGCGCGTTGAAGAAGAACGACAGCCGGGGCGCGAAGCTGTCGACGTCCAGGCCCCGCTCGACCGCCTGCTCGACGTAGGTGAGCCCGTCCTTGAGGGTGAAGGCCAGCTCCTGCTGGGCGGTGGAGCCGGCTTCGCGGATGTGGTAGCCGGAGATCGAGACCGGATGCCAGCGCGGCATGTGCTGCGTGCACCACGCGATCATGTCGCCCAGCACGCGCATGGCCGGATCGACGGGAAAGCCCCACTCCTTCTGGGCGATGTACTCCTTGAGGATGTCGGCCTGGATCGTCCCCGCCAGACGCTCCGGCCCGATGCCCTGGGCTTCCGCCGCGACGACGTAGAAGGCCAGGGCGACGGCCGCGGGCGCGTTGATGGTCATCGACACGCTGACCTCGCCGAGATCGATGCCGGCGAAGAGGGCCTGCATGTCGTCCAGCGTGTCCACCGCCACGCCCTCGCGGCCGACCTCCCCCAGCGAGCGGGGATCGTCGGAGTCGTGGCCCATCAGCGAAGGCATGTCGAACGCCGTCGACAACCCCGTCTGGCCGTGGTCGAGGAGGTAGTGGAAACGCCTGTTGGTCTCCTCGGCGGTGCCGAAGCCCGCGAACTGACGGACCGTCCACAACCGCCCGCGGTACATCGACGGATACACCCCGCGCGTGAACGGATAGCCGCCGGGCACGCCGATCTGTTCAGGCGCGGGCAGATCGGCCTCGGTGTACAGGGGAGCGATCGGTTCCCCGCTCAGCGTCGTGAACGGCGCATCGCGTTCGGGCGTGGCACCGTAGGCATCCAACCACTCGTCGTAGCCGACGGGCACCCGTCCGTCTCGGGTAAACGCGGACATCAGACTGTTGGAAGGTGGCATATGCGGCGGCGGGGCGTCAAGCCGTGCCGCCGCGCCCCGCTACCCCGCGAAGTCGCCCGCGTCCACGCGCAGCGGGCGCAGCAGGTCGAACAGCCGCTCGAGGTCGTCGTCGTCCAGCGGCGTCGTGCCGAACGCGTCGGCGTTGAGCCGCTCGCTGGCCCGGCGGGCCACCGAGCGTCCTCGGCGCGTGATCCCGGCGAGCACCGCGCGGCGGTCCTCCTCGTGCTGGACGCGGACCACCAGCCCGTCCCCCTCGAGGCGGTCGATGACGTTGGTGACGCTCGCCCGGTGGACCTGCAGGCGGTCGCTGATCTTGCCCAGCGGCAGCGACCCGCGGCGGCTGAAGTACAGGAGCATCAGCGCCTCGTAGCGCGGGAAGGTCAGGGCGAAGGGCCTCAGCGCCTCGTTCAGCCGCGCCATGAGCACCTGCTGGGCGCGCATGATCGAGGTGACCGCCCCCATGGCGGCCACCGGGTCCGGGCCCCAGTGCCGCTCCCACTGGCGCCGTGCCTCCTCGATGGGATCGAAGGCGAGAGGGCCGGGCATCGCGGACATTCTCGCCCACCGCGCGGCGTCGCGGCGCGATCGTGCGCATGG
>DASZCY010000157.1:0-11823 GCA_035942615.1 Solirubrobacteraceae bacterium
GAGCAACGCTCAGGTCCCCACTCAGCTGGCGCGCTGTGGTGGTTACCTGTCGGTGCAGTTCACCGGCTACTTCCCGCGGCGCATCCAGGGCGAGCAGCTGGGCTACGAGCTCAACGCGGGTCAGACGCGCACGCCGTGATCCGGGCCGGGGCGGGCCAGCCTGCCGGCTGGCCCGGCCCGCACCCGAGTTCGCCACTTGCTCAGCCGGCCCGCACCTCGCTGCCGGGGCGCACGCGGTCCTCGGGCTCCAGGTGGATGAGCACGTCGGCCCCGCCCAGCCGCGTGCGGATCGCGTCCTGCAGCTGGTGGGCCACGTCGTGGGCGTCCTCGAGGCTGGTGCCGGTGCGAAACTGCAGATGCAGGTCGACGTAGACTCGCGCCCCGGCGCGCCTTCCGCGCAGCGCGTGGAAGCCAGCCACCCCGCGCGGCCCGAAGCCCTGGATCTCCTCCTGGATGGCGGTCAGCTCGTGCTCGGGCAGCGCCTCGTCGACGAGCACCCGGCCCGAGCGCGTTAGCAGCCGCATCCCGGTGCCCACGATGGCCAGCGTGACCAGCAGCGCCACCACCGGGTCGAGCCAAGCCGCCCCGGTCAGCTCCACCAGGCCGAGGCCGATCAGCACCCCGGCGGAGGAGATCGCGTCGGTGCGCAGGTGGGCGGCGTCGCCCTCCAGGGCCGGCGAGCCGGTCTGCTGGGCACGGCGGCTGAGGAAGGCCGACACGGCGAAGTTGACCACCACCGTCAGGGCGATGATCGCGATGCCCAAGGCGAGATTGCGCACCTCGGCACCGGAGGCCAGCCGGCGCACCGACTCGTAGACCACGATCCCGGCGCCGACGAGGATGAGCATCCCCTCGATGGCCGCGGCCAGGTTCTCCAACTTCTCGTGACCATAGGGGTGCTCGAGGTCGGCCGGCTTGTCGGCCTCGCGCACCGAGAAGTAGGCGACCACCGAGGCCAGCAGGTCGATGGCGGAGTTGACCGCGTCCGCGAGGATGGCCACCGAGCCGGTGAGCACGCCGGCGACCAGCTTTAGGGCGATCAGCGCTGCGTTGGAGGCGACGGAGACCGCTGCCGCGGCGGTCTTCGACGGTGTCGCGCTCATCGCTCCGCCAGGCGGTGGGCCAGCGCGCGGGCGGCGCGGCCACGGTGGCTGATGGCATCCTTCTCACCCGCGTCCAGTTGAGCCATGGTGCGTCCGGTGGCGTCGTCGTCGGGCACGAAGGCGGGGTCGTAGCCGAAACCCCCCTCCCCGCGGGGCTGCGCCGCGAGGGTGCCCGTGCACCGCCCCTCGACCAGGTGCTCGATCCCCGTCGCCGGGTCGACGAAGGCCAGCGCGCACACGTAGGCCAGCGGGCTGCCGGCGGGCGCCTCGCGCAGCAGCTTGGCGAGGTTCTCCTCGTCGCCGGCGTCCGGACCCGCGTAGCGCGCCGAGCGCACGCCGGGCGCGCCGCCCAGCGCGGCCGCCTCGATGCCGCTGTCGTCGGCGATGGTCGGGCGTCCGGTGGCCGTGGCCGCTGCGCGCGCCTTGCCCAGCGCGTTGTCGGCGAACGTGTCGCCCTCCTCGGGGGGCAGCTCGACATCCTCGGGCAGCGCCTCGAGCTCGTGGCCGGCCAGCAGGGGCCCGAGCTCGCGCACCTTGTGCGCGTTGCGGGTGGCGAGGACCAGTCGCACGGTACGGGCGTCAGCCTACTCCCGCGTATGGCGGATGAGAGCCACGGAGGCTATATTTTCCTTCCGTGGAACGACGTACGACGATCGTGGTGAGCGAGGAGCTCCTGGCTGATGCCCAGGCGGCCCTGGGCACGCGCGGGCTCAAGGACACCGTCGACCGGGCGCTCCAGGAGGCGGTGCGGGCCGCGGCGCGCGACCGTCTCGCCGCGCGCCTGGAGTCGGGAGAGGGCTTCGACCGGAGGCTGCTCAGCGACGAGGCGCGCCGCACGCAGTGGCGAGCGTGAGCCTGCTCGTGGCCGACACGAGCGCGTGGCATCGCAGCGACCACCCAGAGGTGGCACGGCGGTGGCGGCAGGAGCTGCTCGCCGACCGCGTGGCCGCCACGCCGCCCATGCGCCTGGAGGTCCTCTACAGCGCGCGAAGCGCCAGCGACCTGCGGGCCATCGCCCTCGAGCTCGACGGGCTGCGCCAGGTCCCGTGCCCGGAGCGCGCCTTCGCGCGCGCCGAGGAGGTGCAGCGGCGCCTGGGTGAGCGCGCCGGTCTGCACCACCGCAGCGTCAAGCTGGTCGATCTCCTGATCGCGGCCGCCGCAGAGCACCATGAGGCAATCGTCTGGCACTACGACGAGGACTACGACCGCATTGCCGCGATCACCGGACAACCGACCGAGTGGATCGCCACACGAGGATCGCTTTAGCCGTCGTCGATCGCGGCGTCCTGGGCGCGGCGCAGCTCGTCGATCCCGGCGGCGGCGAGGGCCAGCAGCTCGTCGAGGCTGGCGCGCGACAGCGGGGTGCGCTCGGCGGTGGCCTGCACCTCGACCAGGCCGCCGTCGCCGGTCATCACCACGTTGGCGTCGACCTCCGCGCGCGAGTCCTCGGGGTAGTCGAGGTCCAGCAGCGCCACCCCGTCGACGATGCCGCACGAAACCGCCGCCACGCTGCCGGCCAGCGGCGAGCCCGCAATGCGTTCCTCGTCGCGCAGCCGCCGCCCGGCCAGCGCGAGCGCCACGTAGGCGCCGGTGACCGCTGCCGTGCGGGTGCCGCCGTCGGCCTGCAGCACGTCGCAGTCCAGGTACACGGTGCGCTCGCCCAGCGCCTCGAAGTCCACGACGCCGCGCAGCGCGCGGCCGATCAGGCGCTGGATCTCCACGGTGCGACCGTCGGGACGGCCCTGGGAGACGTCGCGGCGCTTGCGCTGGCCGGTGGAGGCGGGGAGCATCGCATACTCGGCGGTGACCCAACCCCGGCCCTGGCCGGCCATCCAGCGCGGCACGGACTCCTCGGCCGAGGCGGTGCAGATGACGCGGGTCTCCCCCACCTCGATGAGGGCCGAGCCCGTGGCGGTGCGCACGTAGCCGGGCGTGATGGCGACCGGGCGCAGCCCTTCGGGCGCGCGGTCGTAGGAGCGCGCGGGAGCGCCCGCGGTGCTCATGCCGCCACCTGCTCGTCCAGGTCCACGTGTCCGACCTCCCCGATCGGCAGCTGCAGGAAGCGCGTCCCCGCCGCTTGGAAGCGTCCGGCGTCGCCAGTGCACAAAAAGGCGTAGTCGCCCTCCCCCGGGCGGGGGTTGGCCAGCGCGCGCACTCCCAGCGCGTGCTCGACGCGACGGACCATCGCCGCACCGGAGGTGATCAGGCGCACGTCGGGGCCCAGGATGCGCTGGAGCATCGGACGGACGAGGGGATAATGGGTGCAGCCCAGGATCACGGTGTCGACCTGCGCCTCGATGAGCGGCCCGCAGTACCCGCGCACCGTCTCCACCACGCGCTGGGTGACGGGCGCGTCCTGCTCGATGATCTCCGCCAGGTCGGGACAGGCCACGCTGGTCAGGCGCGTCAGCGGGTCCGCGCCCTTCACCGCGCGCTCGTAGGCACCGCTGGCCACGGTGGCCGGTGTGGCCAGCAGGCCGATGCGCCCGCTGCGCGTCGCGGTGACCGCGAGGTTGGACTCGGGGCCGACGACCCCGATCACGTCGATCTCCCGTCCGGTGGTGGCCACGTGGCGCTGGAGGTGCTCGAGCGCGGTCGCGGTGGCGGAGTTGCACGCGACCACCAGCAACTTCGCCCCGCGACCCAGCAGCTCCTCGGCGATCTGCACCGAGAAGGCGCGCAGCTCGTGGGGCGGGCGGTTGCCGTAGGGCAGTCGCGCGGAGTCGCCGAGGTAGAGGAAGTCCTCGCCGGGCAGGGACACCAGCAGCTCGTGCAGCACGGTGAGGCCGCCCACGCCCGAGTCGAAGACGCCGATGGGCCGGGAGCGCTGGAGGAAGGGAGCGGGTGCGGAGACGGGGGGAGCGGGCACGGCGCCATGATCCCAGACGCCGCCCCGGTCACAGAGGCCGTCACGGCGCCGGTGCCCCGCTCCCCCCTCCTCACCGCTTGAAGGCGGTTTCGATCGCGCCCTTGAGCTTGGCCAGGATCACCTTGTCCAGCCCGCCTCCGTTGGCCTTCGCCGCGGCGGCCACGACGCCCGCCAACAGGACGCCGAGCATGAGCATCAGCCCGACGTACTCGACGGTCCCCTGCCCGCGCTCGTTGCGCAGGACCTCTCCCGCCCGCCACGTCTGCGCGTGCAGCCACGCCATCGCCAGGTACATCACGTCAAGACCTCCTCGGTCCGCTTGCCGGTCAGGTCGAGGATGGACGGCCGCGTGTCACCGATCAGCATGCGTTGGTGACGCAAGGGCGCGACCTTCGCGGGCGCAGCGCGTCGGAACCGTTAGAATGCCGCGTTCCTCCGCCGACCCACCCCCTCGGCGGCGTCCCACCTGATGACCGGCCTGATGCAGCGCATCCTTCGCCGGCGCCCCTCCCGCAGCGAGCCGGGCGAGGAGCAGCCCACCGCCCAGCTCCCCGCCGCCGGCCTCGCAGACGAGGAGTCCACGGCGCCACCCTCCCCGGGCTTCCGCGACCGCGGGCGCCTGCGCCGCCGGCTGCGCTACCTGCGCCGTGCCCGCGAGCTGGGCTTCCGTGACCTGGGCGGCCTGGTCTTCGATCTGCACCGCTTCGAGCGTGAGCGCCCCGACCTCGTGCGCACCAAGCTCGACGCGCTGGGCGACGTCGACCGTGAGCTGCGTGCCCTCGAGGTGGCCCTCGACGATCGCCGCTCCCTGCACGAGCTGCGCGAGCCGGGGATCTCCTCCTGCCCGCGCTGCGGCGCCCTGCACGGCAGTGACGCGAACTTCTGCCCGGCGTGCGGCAGCGCCGTGAGCGGCTCGCGGGCCGGCGAGCGGGGCACCGAGCACGCCTTCGGGGAGATCCGCCCGCTCGAGCCCGGGGAGGGGGCGCCGGGCGGGGACGGCCAGGGCGCGGCACGGGCCGATAGCGCGCCGTGAGCAACGCCGCCGCCGAGCCCTCCCCCTTCTCTGCGGAGGGTGGCCTCCACGGCCTCCCGCTGCGCTGCCCGCGCTGCGACGCGACGCTGGACGACGAGCAGAGCTGGTGCCTCGAGTGCGGTGCGCCGGCGCGCACTCGCCTGGCGCCCTCCCCCAACTGGCGGATTCCGGCGGCCATCGTCGCCGCGGCGATCATCCTCGCCACCGCGGCGCTCGCCTTCGCCTTCGTGCGCCTGACCGACGACCAGGGCGCACCCGCCGCGCCGCCGCCCCAGCAGGGCCAGCCCGCGCCGAACACCGCGCCGCCCGCGCCCGGCCAGCCCGCGCCAACTCCGACCCCGCCGCCCGCGCCCGACCAGCGCGCGCCAGCTCCTTCTCCGCCGCCTCCGCCGCCCTAGAGGGACCGACGTGGGGCGCGCCCGGAGGGGCGCCCCACCTCACGTTCACCTACGCCCGGTCGCGGTTCCCCCCGACGCTCTCGATCTCGCCGTCGTCGACCTTGCGGTCCGCGTCGGCCGGTGCCCGGCGGGCCTCCAGCACCGCAGCCCCGAACGTCGACTCGTCCCCGAGACGAACGCGCGCGATGGCCAGCGCGGGCTCGTTGTGCTTGGTGCGGTTGCATCCTCCCCTGCCGCGCTCGTCCGTGGTGAACGAGCAGATCGCTAAGTCCTGGGGGTCCCGGGCGTCGTTGGCGTTCTCGGCCCACAGCGTGTACCGCGTGTTCGGCGCGAGGCCCGAGACCCGCACATGGCTGTTCCACAGCTCGTTCTGCTCCGACGAGGCGCCGGCGACGTAATTGCTCACGCCCCGGCCGTCGGCCTCGCTCGGCGCCGAGCCGGTCGGCGCGAGATCGAAGCGGTTGTTCGACTCGTGCGCGGCCAGGGCGACTGCAGGCACGGCCAGTGCGGCGGTGGAGACAGCGGCCACAAGCGGCCGGCGGAAACGACGCATCGGGCGATCCCTTCGGGTGGTGGGCGGTCGAGGTCCGTTGGCGGACACACGCTGGGTAACGTGCCCCCAGGCCGATCGGATCAGCGCGGAGGGCTTCGCGCCGCCACCGATGAGATCGTTGGCCCCACCCGACCCTGCGAGTCCGACGAGGAGGCCGCCATGGCCTGGACCCTGCTGATCATCGCCGGCCTGCTCGAGGGCGTGTGGGCGCTCGCGCTCAAGCAGTCCGACGGCTTCTCCCGCCTCGCGCCGACGGTGGTCTTCGCCGTCGCTGGGCTGGCCAGCATCGCGCTGCTGGCCTTGGCCCTGCGCGACCTGCCCGTGGGCACGGGCTACGCGGTGTGGACGGGCATCGGGGCCGTCGGCGCCGCCCTCGCGGGAATCGTCCTGCTCGGCGAGCCCGCCACGCTGGAGCGCCTGGTGCCGATCGGCCTCATCGCGATCGGGATCGCGTGGCTGGCTCTCGGTGAGCAGGGAGCGACGTGACGCCGCCCGCTCGCCTATGGACAATGTGGCGGCAATCGAGCGTTCAGCGAGCAATCCATCCTTGGAGCGAGACGCGGCTGTCTTACGGTCGCTTGCCGGCGACGTGTTGCCTGACCGGTTGTTTTCGGTGGGGGAACGCAGCGAAACGCTGCACCGAACTGCCCTTCGGTGGCCTGCCGAGCCATCGCCTCTGTTGCGCCTCGCGGCGGTCGTCCACGGCCTGGAGGAGGGGGTCTACGAGCGATTCGCCGGCACGCCGGAACAGCTTGCCGCGTGGGCCGAGCGCGACCCCTGGAGGGTTGAGCCCGACGAGGTCAGGACGCTGCGCCTCGCGTCCTTGGCATGCCTCGAGCAGCTCGAGTACGCGTCCTTCGTTCCGAACTACGAAACGCCGATGGTCCTGCGCGACGCGCTGACCCGCCCCGAGGACATCTCGACGATCGCGGCGATGGTCCGGTGGGAGTCGCTCGAGCGCCTTGAGGTCACGACGCCAGACCGGCTGCTGCTGATCTGGCGCACGCATGTGTCCTTCATTCCGCGCACAGGACACCGCGGGTGGGAATCGGCCGAGTACTCCAGCACCCTCGGTGGCCGCGGACACCTCCAGCGCTTCGTGGCGGCTCTCTCGTGGGCAGGGCAAGCGCAGTGGCGTGAACACATCGAGCCTGTGGACGAGGCGTTTCGCGCCTGCACCGAGCGCCAGGAGGTACCGCTCGCGTTGACAGAAGACGCCAAGGCGGGCGGCTGGTGGCACTACATGCTCCCGGTTGGCGCCGCGGCAGCACCGGGGTGGGCGATCTGGCCGGTCGAGCCGAAGCGCTATGTCAGCGCACGCCGGGGCAGCGGCCTGCGCACGATCAGCCATGTCTGGGAGCTTGCCGAGCGCCCCTGGGGGGTGCGTGCGATGACCGATCAGGAACTCGATCTGTGGGCTCGCGTGTGTTCCCGTCAGGCCGATGCCATGGCTCAGGCCGATGGTGTCTCGACAGGATGGTGGTCCGACCAGCACGAGCGCGTCGAGGAAGAGCGGCGACGCCGGGCAGCCGACAGCTAGCGCGAGGCACGCAACGCCCGCTGGTGACCTCCTCGCCTGGCGGGCGCGAAGCAGGAGCCCGGCGACCATCCGGGTACGTTCCCGCCATGGAGGCCGCCGAGCGCACGTTGCGCGCCGACGTCGCCGTGGTGGGGGCCGGCGCGGCGGGCCTCTACACCGCGCTGACCGCCGCGGACGAGGGAGCGCGCGTGGTGCTGGTCTCGGCCATGGCGCTGGCCCAGACCGCCTCCTACTGGGCCCAGGGCGGGCTCGCCGCCGCGCTGGCCCTCGACGACTCCCCAGCCCGCCACCAGGCCGACACCGAGCGCGCGGGACGGGGCACCGTGCGGCCGAGCGCCGCCCGCGTGCTCACCGAGGAGGCCCCGGGCGTGGTGGCCGACCTCGAGCGCCGCGGGGTGCGCTTCGACGCCGACCGCCACGGTCACCTCGCCCTGGGACTGGAGGGCGGCCACAGCGTGCGGCGTGTTGCCCACGCCGGCGGGAGCGCCACCGGACGTCGCGTGGTGCGCGACCTCTCCGCGCTCGTGGTCCAGAGCCGGTGCACCGTCCTGGAGGGCGCGCGTGCGGGGGGACTGTGGACGCACGAGGGACGGGCCGTCGGGGTCACGCTCGAGGACGGGCGCACGATCGCCGCGGGCGGCGTGGTGCTGGCCACGGGCGGGGCCGCGGCGCTGTGGGCGCGCACCACCAACCCACCGGGCTCGCTGGGCATCGGGCTGAGCCTGGCCCACGCCGCGGGGGCGCGTTTGGCCGACCTGGAGATGGTCCAGTTCCACCCCACCGCGGTGATCGGCGTGCCCGGCCGCGAGGGCTTCCTGGTCACCGAGGCGATCCGCGGAGAGGGCGCCACCCTGCACGCCGCCGACGGGGAGCGCTTCGTCGACGAGCTCGCGCCGCGCGACGAGGTGGCCCGCGCCATCCACGAGGTGCTCGCGCGCACCGGCGCCGCCCACGTGGACCTCGACATGCGCGGCGTCGACCCGGCCGCCTTCCCCAACGTGGTCGCCGCGCTGCGCGAGTTCGGCCTCGACCCCACGCGCGCGCTGGTGCCCGTGGCGCCCGCCGCACACTACGTGATGGGCGGCGTGGTCAGCGATCTGGGCGCGCGCAGCACCTTGCCGGGGCTGCTGGCGGTGGGCGAGGCGGCCTGCACCGGACTGCACGGCGCCAACCGCCTGGCCTCCAACTCGCTGAGCGAGTGCTTCGTGTTCGGCGCCCGCGCGGCGCGCACCGCCCTCGACGAACCCACGCCCGGCGAGGTCGCCCCTCCCCCCCGCATGGCGCCGCTGCGACCACCCGAGCAGGCCACGCGCACCGCGCTGTGGCGCCACGCCGGGCTGGCACGCACACGGGAGGGCCTGGAGGCGCTGAGCGGCGAACCCCATCCGCTGGCCCGCCTGGTGGCGACGTGCGCGCTGGCGCGCACCGAGAGCCGCGGTGCCCACCACCGCGAGGACCTGCCCCGCCGCGATCCCGCCCTCGACGGCCATCACGTGGTGGTGGGCACCGACGAGGTCCCCCGTCTCGAGCGCTGGACATGAGAGGGAGATCCCCGCTTAACCCGAAGTACACATCGGGAGCGTTTCACCTTCATGAGGGGGCGTCACACTGGGCTGCCCCAAAGGATCGACCGAACAAGGGATTCCATGTATCACTTCAGCCGTGCGATCTATCGGGAGGTGGCCCGCGACATCCGCGGGGGCTGCGGCGTGGACAGCCGCGCCGCCCACGCCCAGGTGCTCGGCGCCTGCGAGCGGACCGTCGAGCGCCTGGCCAACGACCGCGACTACTTCGCGCGCCCGGCGCGCACGCTGTTCAACGACGTGCGCATGTTCTTTCCCATGTGGGCCCAGGAGCGCTTGTGGCGCGTGATCAGCGCCTACGTCGCTGCCGCCGACGAGGAGCTGCGCCGCCGGCCTCCCGTTGGGCTCGACGTGCACGGCAACCCGCTGGTCTGTCGCGCCACCACCCGCCGGGGCACCCCCTGCCAGCGCACGCCGCTGCCCGACAACGGCTACTGCCCCTCCCACCAGCACCTGACCGAGACCGAGCACTCGCCGCTGGCCGCCTGACCATCGGCTCCACGCGGGCCATAGAGTGCCCGCGTGCTGCTGGGCGTCGATGTCGGGGGGACCTTCACCGATGCCGTGCTGGCCGTCGAGGGCCGGCTGGTCACCGCCAAGGCGCCCTCCACCCCGGCCGACCAGTCCGAGGGGGTGCTCGCGGCGGTGCGCGCAGCGCTGGAGCGTGCGGACGCCTCGGCCAGCGATGTGGAGGCCTTCGCCCACGGGATGACGGTGGCCACCAACGCGCTGCTGGAGGGCCGCGGCGCGCGGACGGTGCTCGTGGTCACCGAGGACTTCACCGACCTCGTCGAGCTGGGCCGCCAGGCGCGCGCCGACCTGTACCGGCTGTGTGCCGCGCACCCTGCTCCGCTGGTGCCGCCCGGGCGGCGGGTAGCCGCGCCCGAGCGCATGGGGCCCGACGGTCCGCTGCGCGCCCTGGACGACGAGGGCGCACGGGCCACCGCCGAGGCGGTGGCCGCCTGGGAGCCCGAGACCGTCGCGGTCTGCCTGCTGCACGCCGACCGCCATCCCGCCCACGAGCAGGCCCTCGGCGACGCGCTGGCCCAGCGCCTGCCCGGCGTGCACGTCTCGCTCTCCCACGAGGTGGTCGGCACCTTTCGCGAGTTCGAGCGCGCCGCCACGACCGAGGTCGACGCCGCGCTCTCGCCCCTGCTGGGCGACTACCTGCGCCGTCTGGGCGAACAGGCCGAGCAGGAAGGCCTGGCGGCTCCGCTGGTGATGCAGTCGAGCGGCGGGCTGGCCGACGCAGGGCGCGCCGCCGCGCACGCCGCCCTCACCGTGCTCAGCGGCCCGGCCGGCGGAGCGGCGGCCGCGGCGCTGTTGTCCGCGCGCAGCGGGCGGGAGGACCTGCTGTGCTTCGACATGGGCGGCACCTCCTGCGACGTGTGCGTGGTGGAGGACGGCGTGGTGCGCGAGAGCGCCGGGCGCGAGGTGGGCGGTCGGCCGCTGGCGCTGCCGATGGTCGACGTGCACACCGTCGGCGCGGGCGGCGGCTCGATCGCCTGGCGCGACGCGGGCGGCGCCTTGCGTGCGGGGCCCCACAGCGCGGGCGCCGAGCCCGGGCCCGCCTGCTACGGGCGCGGGGGCACCGAGCCCACCGTGACCGACGCCAACCTGCTGCTGGGCCGCCTCGACGCCGACTCGCCCCTGGCCGGCGGCGTCGCGCTGGACCGCGAGGCCGCCCAGCGCGCGGTGGGCGCGCTGGCCGACCAGCTTGACCTCGAGCCGCTCGCGTGCGCCGAGGGCATCGTGCGCGTGGCCAACGCGGAGATGGTGCGCGCCCTGCGGGTGATGACCGTGGAGCAGGGAATCGACCCGCGCGGCTTCGCCCTGCTGGCCTTCGGCGGCGCGGGGGGTCTGCACGCGGCGGCGCTGGCCGAGGAGCTCGACATGGGCACCGTGCTGTGCCCGCGCGCGGCGGGCGTGCTCAGCGCCCTGGGGCTCGCAGCCGCCGACCGCCGCGCGACCGCCCAGCGCACGGTGCTGGCGCGCGATCCCGACGCGGAGGAGATCGCCGAGCTGGTGGGCGCGGTCGGCGACGAGGCCGAGGCATCGCTACGCGCCGGCGGTGCGGTGCGCCGCTCGGTGGCCCTCGACCTGCGCTACGCCGGACAGGCCCACGAGCTGACCGTGCGCGACGTGGAGCCCGAGGAGGCGCGCGAGGCCTTCGAGGCCCTGCACGAGGAGCGCTACGCCTACCGCGCCGGCGACGCGGCGGTGGAGCTGGTGACCGTGCGCGTGACCGCCTCGCTGCCCGGCGCCGAGCTGACCTGGGCGGGCGAGGGCGGGGCGGTCGAGCGGGCCCGGCGCGCCGTCGTGTTCGCCGGCGAGAAGCACGACGCCGAGATCGCCCGCGGCGAGCCCGCCGCCGGAGAGGCGCTTGAGGGCCCGGGGGTGTGGGAGCTGGCCGAGGCGACGGTCGCCGTCCCGCCGGGCTGGCGCGCCGAGGCCGACAGGCTGGGCACGCTGGTGGTGGAGCGCACGCGATGAGCCTCGACCCCATCGCGTTGCAGGTGGTCACGGGCGCGCTGCGCGCGGCCTGCGAGGAGATGGGCGCCGCGTTGGTGCGCTCGGCGCACTCGGCCAACATCAAGGAGCGCCGCGACTGCTCCACCGCGCTGTTCGACCCCGCCGGGGAGATGGTCATGCAGGCCGAGCACATCCCGGTGCACCTGGGGGCCATGCCCGCCGCGGTGGCCGCGGTGCGCGACTGCGACCACGCCCCGGGGCGCTCGTGGCTG
>DASZCY010000158.1:0-10668 GCA_035942615.1 Solirubrobacteraceae bacterium
CGGTAGAGGCCCGCCAGTCCCTCGCGGAAGGGATCATCGGCGGATAGCCTCCAGCCTCTCGGCTAGTCATGCCGAGAGAGCCGCGCCCGGGGCGTACGTTCCCCGGCCACTCTCGAAGCCCGCTATCAGTACCGCCGACCGGCGGTGCGAGCTCGCGCCTGGGACGTCATCACCGTGGGCGCCGACCGCGTGATGGGCAACCGGCCCGCCCGCACCGAAGGCACGGGTGGCAGGGAGGAGGCCATCGCGCGTCCGCGTTAGCAGAGCTGTCGCCTAGCGCCCCCGGCAGGACTCGAACCTGCGACATGCGGCTTAGAAGGCCGCCGCTCTATCCAGCTGAGCTACGGGGGCACGATCGGGGCGGCCGGATTTGAACCGGCGACCTTCGCGTCCCAAACGCGATGCGCTACCAGGCTGCGCCACGCCCCGTCCGAAGAAGAATGTACGGGTCGCGCGGCGCTCGGAGCATTCCGGGTCACACGCGGCGAGCTCCGGGGGCTCTCTCGACGGGATCGGAAGGCGCCCTGACCGGCGCCGCGTGCAACACCGCGTCGGTCGTCCGTCCAGGCCGGGGGCGACGTCCGCGGGCGTTGCAGGGAGCGGGCCGATCCGGAGCACATGCCCACCCGAGTCCTCCTCGCAGCCCTTCTTGCCCTACTCGTCGTCCTTGCTCCCGCGGCAGCCGCGACTCCGGCCCAGGCCGCCGGTCACTGCCGCGGCGCCGACACGGTTCCCGACTCGAGCAGCGACCTGAGCCGCGCGCGCAGCGCGACGCTGTGCCTGCTCAACCAGGAGCGCCGTGAGCGCGGGCGGCGCGGGCTGTCGCGCAGCCGCGAGCTCGAGCGCTCGGCGAGCGTCTACTCCGCGCAGATGGTCGAGGACCGTTTCTTTGCCCACGAGGGGCCCGACGGGCGCGGCATCGTGGATCGCATCCGCACCCGCACGGACTACCTCGTCCGCGCCGCCAGCTGGTCGGTCGGCGGGAACCTGGCCTGGGGCTCGGGTGGGCGGGCGACGCCGCGGCAGATCATGCGCGCGTGGATGAACAGCCCCGGCCATAAGCACAACATCCTGACCCCGGGCTTCCACCACGTGGGCATAGGGATCGTCCTGGGCGCCCCCCGCTCGGTGGGCGACGCCGCGGCGGCCACCTACACCACGCACTTCGGCCGGCGCACGCGACGCTAGGTGGAGCAGCCGACGGTAGTCTTCCCGTGTGGCCTGGGTCGAGCCGCTCCGCGCGCTGCACTACGACGAGGCGGTCGCCGGTCCCCCCCAGGTGCTGGTCTCGCCGCCCTACGACGTCATCGACGACGCCCAGCGAGCCGAGCTGGCCGCGCGCTCGCCGTTCAACGCCGTCCACGTCGACCTCCCCGTCGATCCGGACGGGGACGACCCATACGCCCACGCCGCGCGCCTGCTCGGCCAGTGGCGCGCCCAGGGCGTGCTGACGCGCGACCCCGGTGCCGCGCTATGGGCGTTGCGCCAGGACTACACCACTCCGAACGGAGCCCCCATGCGCCGCGAGGGCTTCTTCGCGCGCGTGCGCGTTGAGCCCTACGGTGCCGGACGCATCCGACCCCACGAGCGCACGCATCCGGCCGCCAAGGAGGACCGCCTGCGGCTCACGCGCGCCACCCAGGTCAACCTCTCCCCCATCTTCGCCCTCTTCTCCGACGCCACCGGCGTCGCCCGCCAAGCGCTGGCGCCCGCCTACGAGGCCGGGCCGCAGGCCACGGTCACCGACGAGCAGGGCACCGTGCACCAGCTCTTCCGTCTTGGCGATCCCGCCACGATCACCGTGGTCACCGAGGCGCTGCGGCCCGCGGAGCTGCTCATCGCTGACGGCCACCACCGCTACGAAACCGCACGCGTGTACGCGCAGGAGATGGACGCGGCCGCCTCCGGTCGCGATATCGAGCGCCCCGAGGAGGGCGGTCACCACTGGGTGCTGATGTGCCTGGTCGCCCTCGAGGACCCGGGCCTGACGGTCTTCCCCACCCACCGCCTGGTGCGTGGCACCACCGCCGAGCAGCAGGAGGCTCTGGCCGCCGCCCTGCGACGGGACTTCGACCTCGAAGAGGTCGCCCTGGAGGAGGTGGCGCCCCCGCCGGGCGACGGCCCGCTCACCTTCGGCTACCTCGACAGTCACTTCCGCCGTGCCTTCCACGCCACGCTCAAGGACCCGCGCACGGTCGACCACGCGCTTGGCGACCAGCCCGAGGCCTACCGCCGGCTGGACACCGCGGTGCTCGAGACGCTCCTGCTCAGCGGCCCGCTGGAGCTGAGCGAGGAGGCCATCGCCCACCTCGAGAGGTTGGGCTACGCGCGCGACACCGACGAGGCCCGCGACCTCGTCCTGCGCGGCGACTACGACATCGGCTTCTTCCTGCGCCCCGCCCCCGTCCAGCAGGTCCGCGACGTGGCCGCCGCCGGTGCCACCATGCCGCCCAAGAGCACCTTCTTCTTCCCCAAGATCCCGACCGGCCTCCTGTTCAACCCCCTCTCCGACCCGGAGTAAGATGAGCGACACCATGCGCGCCACCGCCCACCAGCTGGGCTCCTACCGCCACTCCATCCGTGTGCGCGACCACGAGTTGAACGCCGACGAGCCGCTGGACCAGGGGGGCCAGGACTCGGCGCCGTCCCCTCAGGAGCTGCTGGCCGCGAGCCTGGCCTCGTGCACGGCGATCACCGTCGAGATGTACGCCGCCCGCAAGCGGTGGGACCTCACCGGAGTGGAGGTCGACGTCCAGTACACGCCGGCCGAGCGGGGCTGTCCGACCAGGTTCGAGATTGTGCTGCGCCTGCCCGAGGGCATGGACCCCGAGCAGGCCGAGCGCCTGCGGGTCGTCGCGGCCAAGTGCCCTGTGCACCGCACGCTGGACGGCGAGGTGATGTTCGCCGAGCGCGTGGAGTTCGGCAAGCCTCGCGTGGGCGCAGCCTGAGCGAGCCCGCCGGCCAGCCCGACCTCGCCGCCCTTCAGGCGGCCCTCATAGATCCCGCCCGCGCACGGGAGCTTCCGGTCCACGGTCGTCACGCCTCGGCGGTGCTGGTGGCGCTGTACGTCCAGGACGGCGCCCTGCACGCGGTGTTCACGCGCCGGCGCGGCGACCTGCGCCGCCACGCCGGCGAGATCTCCTTTCCGGGTGGGCGACAGGACCCGGAGGACCCCAGCCTCGAGGCCACCGCCCTGCGCGAGGCCGAGGAGGAGATCGGCCTGCCGCCCGAGGACGTCGCGCTGCTGGGCGCCCTGACACCGACGCCGACCGTGGCCACCAACTACGCGATCCATCCCTTCGTGGGCCTGATCGAACCCGGCACCGAGTGGAGGCTCTCGCCCCGCGAGGTCGACGAGGTGCTCGAGTTGTCGCTGGAGGATCTGCGTGCGGGCTACGACCTCCGCCGCCTGGTGCGCCGCGGCGTTCCCTTCCGCACCGAGACCTACCAGGTCGGCGACCAGCTCATCTGGGGCGCCACGGCACGAATTGTCGGCGACCTGCTCGACCGGCTCGCGCGTGGGTAGGATCTCACACATGAGCACGACGACCGCCGACCTCAAGACCCTGGCCGCGCGCCTGCGCGCGGACATCATCCGCGCCAGCCACGCGGCCGGCTCGGGCCATGCCACCTCCTCCCTCTCGGCCGCCGACCTGGGCGCGGTCCTGCTGGCCGACCACCTGCGCTACGACTTCTCTGACCCCGACAACCCTCTCAACGACCACCTGATCTTCTCCAAGGGGCACGCCACGCCGCTGCTGTACGCGATGTACCGCGCCGCCGGGGCGATCGACGGAGAGGAGCTGCTGACCTACCGCACCACCGGCAGCCGCCTGCAGGGCCACCCCGTGCCGGTCCTGCCCTACGTCGACGTGGCGTCGGGCTCGCTGGGCCAGGGCCTGCCCATCGGGGTGGGCCTGGCGCTGGCCGGCCGCCACCTGGATCGCCTCGACTACCGGGTGTGGGTCCTGTGTGGCGACAGCGAGATGGCCGAGGGCTCCATGTGGGAGGCCTTTGAGCACGCGGGCTACGAGAAGCTCTCCAACCTGACGGCGATCATCGACGTCAACCGCCTGGGTCAGACCGGCGAGACCCGCCACGGGTGGGACCTGGAGGCCTACGCGGTCCGCGCGCGGGCCTTCGGCTGGAAGGCCATCACCGTCGACGACGGCCACGACCTGGAGGCCATCGACGCCGCCTATCGCGAGGCCGTGGCCCACGAGGACGGCCCGTCGGTCATCATCGCCAAGACGCGCAAGGGCCGCGGCGTGCAGGCCGTCGAGGACCAGGAGGGCGCCCACGGCAAGCCGGTGCCCGACGCCGACGACGCCATCGCCGAGCTGGGCAACCCCGAGGAGGTCACCATCACGGTGGCGGCGCCCTCCAACGGCGGCACGCCCCACCGCTTCGAGCCGGCCGGGGACAGCAAGCCGCCGCGCTACGAGATCGGCGACGACCCGGTGGCCACCCGCAAGGCCTACGGCGAGACGATCGCCGCGCTGGGCGCCGCGCGCGGGGACGTGGTGGCCATGGATGGCGAGGTGTCCAACTCCACCCACTCCGAGGAGTTCGCCGCCGCGCACCCCGAGCGTTACTTCGAGATGTACATCGCCGAGCAGCAGATGGTCGCCGCCGCGGTGGGCATGCAGGTGCGCGGCTGGACGCCCTTCGCCTCGACCTTCGCCGCCTTCCTCAGCCGTGCCTACGACTTCGTGCGCATGGCCTCCGTCTCGCGGGCCAACGTGCGCCTGTGCGGCTCGCACGCCGGCGTGTCCATCGGCGAGGACGGCCCGTCGCAGATGGGACTGGAGGACCTGGCCTCGCTGCGCGCCGTGGGCGGCAGCACGGTCCTCTACCCCTGCGATCCCAACCAGACCGCGCGTCTGGTGGAGGCGATGGCCGACCGGGAGGGCATCTCCTACATCCGCACCAACCGCGGGAAGTTCCCGACCATCTACGGCCCCGACGAGCAGTTCACCATCGGCGGCTCCCGGGTGGTGCGCTCCTCCGAAAACGACCAGGTCGCGCTCATCGGCGCCGGGGTGACCCTGCACGAGGCCCTGGAGGCCGCCGAGCGCCTCGAGGGCGAGGGCGTCAGCGCGCGCGTGATCGACCTCTACTCGCTCAAGCCCATCGACACCCAGACCCTGGCCACGGCCGCCAAGGAGTGCGGGCGCATCGTGACCGTCGAGGACCACTGGCCCGAGGGCGGCCTGGGCGAGGCGGTGCTGCACGCCCTGGCCGAGGCCGGCCAGCCCGCGCAGGTGCGGGTGCTGGGCGTGCAGGGCAATCCGGGCTCCGGCCCGCCGGACGAGCTGCTGGCCAAGGCGGGCATCGACGCCGACGCCATCGCGGCGGCCGCGCGCGAACTGGGTCAGGCTTAGCCACCCTCCGCGCTTGGGCGCGGCGTTGACGCGCCGCGCTCAAGCCACGCCGGCGCCGTCCTTGACCAGGACGGTGCGCAGGGCCACGTGTCCCTCCTCGTCGACGACGTAGTGCACGTGGCCGTCGGGGGCCACGGCGAGCCCCTCGACCCGGCGCAGGCGCTCGAAGTCGTGCACGAGACGCGTCGACACATGCCCACCGCCGGCCGTCAGGGGAAGGGTGAAGTGCACATGGGCGGAGGTCGCCTTCGCACCATGGGGATGATCCTCGAGGATGACCGCCCCCTTCCCGGCGGCGTCGAGGTTGCCCACGACCGCGTCGAAGCCATCGGCGTCGTCGCCGTGCAGCGCGCGCACACCGACCGGCGCCCGCGGGCTGCCGACGCCCTCCAGCACCCAGACGTGGGAGCAGCGGGGCACCGCGTCGGGGTCCTCGAAGATCGCGTCGACGTGATCGAGCTCGACGAGGATCGCCTGGCCGGCGGCGGTCACCGGATAGCGCAGGCCCAGCAGCATCCGTCCGTTCGCGCGGAAGGCCGCGCCCTCGACGTTGACGGGGTGGTCGGCCGAGGTCACGCGCCCGGCCCAGCGCTTCTTCTTGGCGGCGCCACGGGCGATGGTCTGGTCGATGTAGGCGCTGCGGGTGCGCGGACCGAGCCCGAGCAGGTCGACGGCTGCGCCAGCCAGCGCGTCGTTGATCGCCCGGTGCAGGCCGAAGCGCAGCCGGGCGAGCTCGAGCCGGGGGCGCTTGCCAGACAGGCCGGCGGCCAGCTCCTCCTCGCGCACGCGCGCGATCCACGAACGCCTGGGCTGGAGGGGCCCGTCCTTGCGGCCGAACTGGGAGCCGAGGACGTAGATCCATCCGCCGCGCCGCGCGGCGGCCTCGGCGTCCTCGGTCTTGCCCTTGCGCGAGGGCTTGCACTTCAGGCGCACGGCGTGCCAGCCCGCCTCCTGGCCGGCGCCCTCCTCGTGGCCCAGCACGGCGATCGCGCGCTTGGCCTTGGCCTCGTCCAGCACCGTGACGAAGGCGCGGTCCCAGCCCTCGCGCTCCAGGACCGCGGCATCGAAGACCGGACACAGGTCCGACGCCTCGTTGGGCTCGAGGTGGAGGTCGACCGCGTGCACCGCCCCTACGCCCCCGCGACCTCGGCGCGCTTGGCGCCCACCTCGTCGAGCAGGTCGCGGAAGGAGGCCGCGAACTTGTCGACCCCCTCGTTCTCCAGGACCACGTAGACGTCGTCGAGATCGATCCCGGCCTCGCGCAGCCGGCCCGCCAGCGCGCGGGCTTCGTCCAGGCCGGTCTCCAGCGTGGGTGCGACCTCGCCGTGATCGCGCATGGCCTCCACGGTCTCCATGGGCATGGTGTTCACCGTGTCGGGGCCGACGAGGGCCTCGACGTAGAGCGTGTCGCGCAGCGAGGGGTCCTTGGTCGAGGTCGAGGCCCACAGGCACCACTGCGGCGTCGCTCCCCGGGCGGCCAGCACATCCCACGCCTCGACGGCGAAGTGCTCCTTCCATCCCTGGTAGGCCAGCTTCGCGTTGGCGATGGCCAGCTGGTGCTTGAGCTCGTCGTGGCCCCTCAGCTCGTCCAGGCGCCGGTCGACCTCCGTGTCCACGCGGGAGATGAAAAAGGAGGCGACCGAGCACACCGAGCCGGGGTCGCCCCCGCCGTCGACCAGGCGCTGGACCCCCTTGGCGTAGGCGTCCATCACCTTGGCGTGGCGCTCGAGTGAGAAGACCAGCGTCACGTTGATCGGGATCGCCTCGGCGATGCACTGCTCGATGGCCGGCAGCCCGGCCTCCGTGGCGGGGATCTTCACGTAGAGGTTGGGCCGGTCGATCAGCTCGCGCAGGCGGCGGGCCTCCTCGATCGTGGCCTGGGTGTCGTGGGCCAGCGTCGGGTCGACCTCCAGGGAAACCCAGCCGTCCAGCCCCCGGCCCCCGTCCCACACCTCGTACAGGACGTCGCAGGCGGCCTTGATGTCCTGCACCGCCAAGGCCTGGAAGACCAGCTTGGGGTCGTGTTCGCGTTCCCCGACGTCGCGCAGCTGCTCCTCGTAGCCTTCGCCCGAGGCGATGGCCTTCTGGAAGATCGTCGGGTTGGAGGTCAGCCCGCGGATGCCGTCCTCGCGCACGAGGCGCTCGAGGTCGCCACTATGCACGAGCTGTCGCGAGAGCACGTCCAGCCAGGGCCGCTGGCCGTGCTCGGCGAGCTGATGGAGCGCTGAGGGCATCGCGGTGGCCTCCTCGATCGGTTTGCGGGCGCCCGAGCGACCTGATGGCCGCATTGCGGTTCCACGCTGAGTCTGGATAGGAGGCTACCCGGGTGGGCGGCCCACCGCCCACGCTCTGTGTCTCGGCAGGCCAGCCGTCCCGGGCCGATCGCGCGGCGATCCGCCCGGGACTCGCCGCCGGAACGGCGAAGCGAACGGCCTACGCGCCCTTCTCGATCGGCACGTCGACCAGGTTGCCCCACTCCGTCCAGGAGCCGTCGTAGTTCTTGACATCCTCCTGGCCCAGCAGCTCGTGCAGCACGAACCAGGTGTGCGCGGAGCGCTCGCCGATGCGGCAGTAGGCGATGATCGGGTCGCCGCTGAGCACGTCCTTGCCGCCGTAGAGATCGCGCAGCTCGTCGGCCGCCTTGAAGGTGCCGTCCTCCTGGACGGCCTGCGCCCAGGGGATCGACGCCGCGCCGGGGATGTGACCGCCCCGCTGGGCGCCCTCCTGCTCGTACCCGGCCATGGCGATCAGCTCGCCGGAGAACTCCTGCGGGGAACGAACGTCGACCAGCCTGCGTGACTCCGCCAGCGCGGTGAGGACCTCGTCGCGCTTGGCGCGGATCGAGTCGTCGCCCGGCTGGGCCGTGAAGGTCTCGGGGTCGTAGCTGGGGACGTCGCTCTCGGTGGGCCGGTCCTCGGAGATCCACTTCTCGCGCGGGCCGTTCATCAGCAGCACGGCCTGGTGGCCGTAGTACTTGAGATACCAGTAGGTGTAGGCCGCGAACCAGTTGTTGCGATCGCCGTAGAGGACGATCGTGTGCTCGTTGGAGATGCCCCGCGAGCCGAACAGCTCCCCGAAGGCCTCCGGGCCGAGGAAGTCGCGCTTGACCTGATCCTGCAGGTCGTGCTTCCAGTCGAAGCCGATGGCGCCCGGAATGTGGGCCTCGGCGTACAGCGCCGGGTTCTCGTCCACCTCGACGATGCGGATGGAATCGTCCTCCAGGTGCTCGGCCACCCACTCCGTGTCCACCAGGACGTCCTTCGCGTAGTCCGCCACTCGCTCTGCCTCCTTCTCCGAAAAACCTATCGCCTTTGCAGGATTTGCCACGATAGCGCTCATCGGGGTCCGAGCAGGCCCCCCACCGCCCCCCGGGCAGCCGCCAACCAGGCGTCGCGGTCGGCGGGGTCGGCCTCCACGAGCCGATAGGGCACCGCGTGGGTCTCATGGGCGTGGCGTACCTGCGCGACCCCGTCGGCCAGTACCTCGGAGCCCACCCTTCCCTGGGCCTCGTAGGCCACGCCGCGCACCGTGGTATCCACCGTGCGCTCCAGCATCATGGCCAGGCGCGAGCCGTGCAGCGCACGCACCGCTCCGGGCGCGCCGGTGGCCGTGGCCAGAAACCAGCACAGCACCGTCACGTTGTCCAGGGCGTAGCGCAGCGTGCCGATCCGGTCGGGGTCCCCCGGCCAGCACTCCGCCCCCGCCGCCTCGATCTCCTCCCGCCGACGGGGGTCGCGCGTGACCGCGCGCACGGCGTGACCCTCGGCGGTCAGCGAGCGCGTGAGCGCCAGGCCGCGGCATCCGCCGCCGACGAGCAGGATTCGTGCCACGTCAGGGCTGCCGGAGGCTCTTCTTGTACTCGTCGAGCGTGACGGACGGGTCACCGCGTGCGACGCGCCGCTCGTTCCTGGCGGCCAGCAGCTGCATCCGCCCAGTCTACGCGCGCTCGAGCCCCGCGGCCGGGTAGCGTCACCTCGCCGGAAGGGTCGTCCGTCCGCCGGTGCCCTCACACTCTGCTGCTCCCGGACGTTCTTCAGGCGTGGTCCTCGAGCCTTCCAGCGGCAGAAGGACCCGCTACCCGCCCATGACCTGCACCACCACACTGATCGAGCGCGCAGGCGCCGAGGCCCTCCTCGACGTCGCCTACGCCCCCGTCGACACGCCGCTGGGACCCCTCATCGCGGCCGCCACCGCGCGGGGGCTGGTCCGTCTGGCCTACGAGCGCGACAACGGCGGACGCGACGCGATCCTCGACGGTCTCGCCGCGCGCCTGAGTCCCCGGATCCTGGAGGCGCCCGAGCGCCTGGACGCCTCACGGCGCGAGCTCGACGAGTACTTCACGGGCGCGCGCACGCGCTTCGACCTCCCGCTCGACTGGGCGCTCGTCGCGCCGTTCGGGCGGCGGATCCTCGACGCCACCGCCGCGATCCCCTTCGGGGGCACCCGCACCTACGCCGAGGTGGCGACGATCGCCGGCAACCCCAGGGCCCATCGCGCGGCCGGCAACGCGCTGGGCGCCAATCCGATCCCGATCGTCGTCCCCTGCCATCGGGTGGTGCGCACCGGTGGCGGGCTGGGCGGCTACGCCGGCGGCCTGGATCGCAAGGAGGAGCTGCTGCGCCTGGAGGGTGTCCTGTGATCGGCCCTCACCGCCGCCGGCCTCCGTCGCCCGGACCGCAGCAGACGGTCGCGGGCAGGACCGTGGTGGCGCAGCGTGGAAACCGGGCAGCCTACCCTGGGTGAACGCGCAGCGCCCGCGAACCCCTTCGTCACAGGAGAGCCGACCCATGACCACCAGCGAACGTTCCCAGGCCTATGGCCGCGTCATGCACACGCTGGCCGACATGGGTCCCGCGAAGCTGCAGGCCGACGAGCAGGACCTCATCCGCGAGGCCGCCGACGAGTTGCTCTTCGACAGCCCCGACGCCCCGGCGGCGCTGGCGGGCGTGGAGGAGCTGGCCGGCCGGCTGGCCGAGAGCGAGCGGTGGACCCCCGAGCGCGCCCGCGCGCTCATCGACGACGTGGCCGCCTGCGGGCCGCCCGCCGTTCGGGCATAGGGCGCCGGAGGCGGCGGGCACCGCCGGCGAGCCGTTGGTCGATGGTCCCGCAGGCCCCAGCCCGCGAGGGCGAGACCTTCTCCTAGCCGACCCTCGCCGCGTTCACGCGACGTGCCGCCGGGGTAGCCGGGCGGCATGTCGCTGCGCGAGAGCTATGACCTGCCCAAGGGCCCCGGCTTGGCCGGACGCATGTGGATCGTCATGGCCGGCATGGCGGGGGTGGTCCT
>DASZCY010000159.1:0-3160 GCA_035942615.1 Solirubrobacteraceae bacterium
GGCCGGCGGGGCGCACCGCCCCGGGCAGGGGCTGCGCGCGGGCCGGCGCGGGCGCGGTCGCCGGCCTCGCGGCGGGGCGCAGGTCGGGTTGGGAGCCGCTCGCGGCAAGAAACAGGGCCGCGAGGAGCGGGATCAGGAGCCTCACCGCCCCGATTATCGTGGCGGCCGTGCGCGCCCCTGTCCTCCCCGCCCTGCGGCTGCGCGGGAGCGACCTGCGCGAGCACGCCCTGCCCCTCGCCGTGGCCGCCGTCTGCGCCCTCACGGTGGCCGTGGGCTGGACCGCCCGGGCGCTGGGCGTGGTCTGGGGCACGCCCCGCCAGCCGTTTCTGGGCACCTTTGGCATGCAGGTCTCGCCGTGGGCGATCCCGGGCGCCATCGTCCTCGCTCTCTGCGCATGGCAGGCGGTGCGCATCGCGCGGCCCGCCGCCACCGGACCGCGCGCCTTCATGGTGTGGACGCTGGGGCTGGCGCTGGCCAGCCGCCTGGCGGTGAACGTCGCGCGCATCGGTCCCCACGGCTGGACGGACATGTACTCGATCGCCCCCGAGGCCTCCAACGAGTACCTGCCCGCGCTCCCCGCGCTCGAGGGCGGGCTCGGCCTCCTCCTGGACCGCTTCGCCGAGTGGCTGCCCGCCCTGCCCGTGCACAGCGCCGGCCATCCACCCGGCCTCCTGATCACAATGGATGTCCTGGGTGTCGACACCGCGGGCGGCCTGGCGGCCCTGATCATCGGTGTCGGCGTCATCAGCGCCCCGCTCGTCTACGCGTTGGGTCGCGAGCTGAGCGGCGAGGGGCCGGCGCGGCTGGCCACGGTCCTGTGGATCTTCGCCCCCAGTGCGCTGCTCTACGGCGCCAGCGCGGCGGACGCTCTGTTTGCCACCCTCGGGTTGCTGGGCGCCACCGTGGTGGTGCTGTCGCCCTCGCGGGGCTCCCTCGTGCGTCGCCTCGCCCTGCCACTCGGCGCTGGGCTGCTCGCCGTGGCCTCCTTCTTCGCCTGGTCCCTGCTGGGCATGGCCGCCTGGGCGGTCTTTCTGGTCGCCCTGCGCGACGGGCTGCGCCGTGGCGTCGTCGCGGGCGCGGTCATCGCCGCGGCGCTCGTGGCCTTGTATGCGGCCCTGTGGGCGCTGACCGGCTTCGAGGTGGTGGAGGTGCTGCGTCGCACCGAGGAGGTCTACCGCTTCTCGGTGGCCTCGGTGCGTCCCTATGCCTTCTGGCTGTTCGGCTCGCCGGCCGCCTTCCTGATCGGCTGTGGCCTGCCGGTCCTATGGTTTGCCGCCAGGGCCCTGCAGCGCCGCGACCGCGGCGCCCTCGCGCTGGCCGGCGTGATCGTCATCGCCTCCGTGGCCGGCTTCACCAAGGCCGAGACCGAGCGCATCTGGCTGAGCTTCCTCCCGCTGGCCTGCCTGGCCGCCGCCACCAGCCTTCCCCCCCGCTGGCTGGTGCCCGCCGTGGCCATCATGGCCGTCCAGGCCTTCCTGGTCCAGGTGCTGCTCTACACCGTCTGGTGAGGGTCAGCCCGGCCGGCGGGCGGCGACGAGCAGGTTGTAGAAGATCGTCGGTGGCAGGCGGCGCTCGAGCAGGCGGCGGTCGACCTCCTGCAGGAAGAGGTAGCCGCGGTAGGCGTACTGGCGCCAGGCCATCGGCACCTCGTCGGGCTCGGCGGTCGACTCCAGCGCGCGGTTGGCCCAGCCGAACCAGTTGGCCAGCAGCTCCTCGCCGACCACCCGCACGTCGGCGAAGCCCGCCCTCCGTGCCTCTCGGGCCAGGTCGCCGGGGACGAAGGCGTGCACGTCGACCATATGCTCGAGGCCCAGGTCCACGGCGCCCGCACCGTCGTGGGGCCGGGCAGCCGAGGCGCGCATGAGCGCACGCCACGCGGGGGCGACGCGATGGGCGACCCGCTTGGGCCAGGCCGCGATCCGGTCGCCCACGCGGGAGGGCTCGCCGGCGAAGAGGAGGGCCCCCCCTGGCCGCAGCACGCGCAGGAACTCGCCGAAGGCGCGGTCCAAATGGGGGAGGTGGTGCAGCACCGCGTGGCCCAGTACCAGGTCGAAGTGCTCGTCGGCCTGGGGCAGCGCCTCGGCGTCGGCGGTGACCGCCTCGACCTCCAGCCCCAGCCGCGCGGCGTTGCGCTCCAGCTGCTCGAGCATGCCCGGGGAGATGTCCGTGCACACCGCCTCGCGCACCACGCCAGCGCGCAGCAGATTGAGGCTGAAGTAGCCCGTGCCCGCGCCGATCTCCAGCGCGCGACCGAACACCGGCGCGTCGCCGCCCAGCGCCTTGCGCACCTTGCCCAGGACCTGGCCGCGGCCGGTGTCGCCGAAATTGATGCCCCACTTGGCGTCGTAGGCGGGCGCCGCGCGATCGTGGTAGCGGGTGTTGACGTCGCGGATCGCCTCCGCGGAGGCCGGGGCCGCCATAGGGCGCGGCAGTGTATCCGCCGCCGTCGGCCCGATCGACGCCGCGTCACGGCGGCGTGACGATCCGCGCAGGCGGCGATGGCATAGTGCCCAGGGTGGTCTCCGAACTCTTCCTCCAGCGCGACCAGCCTGCGGGCGTGCCGCCGCTGGCCCTCACCGGTGAGCGCACGCTGCCTGACGTGCCCGAGGAGAACTACTGGTTTCGCCGCCACCTCGTCGTCTACGAGTGGATCGCGCAGCGCCTCAGCGGGCGGTCGGTCGTCGACATGGCCTGCGGGGAGGGCTATGGCGCCGACGTGCTCGCGCGCACCGCCCGCTGGGTGGTGGGCGTGGACGCCAATCCCGAGGCCCATGAGCACGCGCGGCTGCGCTACGTGCGCGACAACCTGCGCTTCGCCCGCGACATGGTGGAGACGTTCGCGCAGGCCGCCGACGCGGTGGTGTTCCTGCAGACCATCGAGCACCTGCGCAACCCGGGCGAGGTGCTCGAGCACTTCAAGCGCCTCGCGTCCATCGCCTACGTCTCCACCCCCAACGTGCTCACCCTCGCTCCCGAGGGGGCCGAGCGCTCGGGCAACCCGTGGCACGTGCACGAGTATCGCGCCGAGGAGTTTCGCGCCCTGCTGGCCGACCACTACGCCGAGGTCGAGCTGTTCGGCCTGTTCCACGCGCGCAAGCTGCGCGCCCACGCGCTGGCCCTGCGCGCGGGCTGGGACGCCGTGCATCGACGCTTGCGCCTC
>DASZCY010000160.1:0-2872 GCA_035942615.1 Solirubrobacteraceae bacterium
GGCGGTGCCCCCGGCGGCGTCCACGGTGTCGGCCACCGCGCGCGAGGCACGCACGTCGTAGAGGATCGCCGCCCCGGGGTTCTTGGCCAGCAGGTGCTCGGCCAGCACCGCGGTGAGGAAGTCCCCGTCCACGAAGGCGCCGGTGTCGTCGATGAAGAAGCAGCGGTCGGCATCCCCGTCCCAGGCGATGCCCAGTTCGGCGCCGGTCTCGCGCACCTTGTCGATGAGGAACTGGCGGTTCTCCTCCAGCAGCGGGTTGGGCTCGTGGTCGGGAAGCTCGCCGTCGGGCTCCCAGTAGGTCGTGACCAGGTCGAGTCCCAGGCGCTCGAGCAGCGGGCCGACCATGGGGCCGGCCATGCCGTTGCCCCCGTCGACGACCACCCGCAGGGGCCGCACGCGCTCGGGGTCGATGAAGTCCAGGGCGGCCGCCTGGAACTCCTCGTAGAGGACTACCTCCTCGACCGTGCCCCGTGCGGCGGGGTCGGGCGCGCCCAGGCCCGCCTCGACCTTGGCCTGCACGTCAGCGATGCCCGCCTCGCCGCTCAGCGCGACGGCGCCCTCGCGCACCAGCTTGGCCCCCGTGTAGTCCTTGGGGTTGTGTGAGGCGGTGCACATCAGGCCACCGTCCAGCTCGCGCGAGCCGACGAGGAAGTAGAGCATCTCGGTGGCCACCTGCCCGGCGTCCAGCACCGTGGCGCCTTCGGCGGTCATCCCGTCGCGGTAGCGCGCGGCCATCTCGGGGGCGCTCAGGCGCATGTCGCGCCCCAGGCCGATGCGCAGCTGCCCGGCGGGCTTGTCGGCCAGCTCGGAAAGCGTGCGCACGAAGGCGCGGCCCACCTGCTCCGCGCCGTCGCCGTCCAGTTGCTCGCCGTGCAGGCCGCGCACGTCGTAGGCCTTGAAGATCTCGGGGGAGGCGGTCATCGCGGGCGAGCATCATATGGGGGCGGGGGCCGTACGGCGCGCGCCCACAGGTCGGCGCGCCCCAGCGGAGCGGTGGGTCGGTGGGAGGCCAGGCGGTGCGCCGTGCGCCGCGCGGGTTCCTCGGGCAGATGGTCGGTGTAGATGAAGCGCCCGAGCGTCACCTGCACGCCTGCGAACCCCGCGCGGCGCAGGATGCGCCGCAGCGACCACAGCGACTGCTCGTTGACGTGCATGGCGCGCTCGAGCTCGTGGCGCGGATCGGGTGGCCAGGCGGTCCACCGTCGCGGGCGGGCCGCGCGCAGGGCGCGGTAGGTCACGGCGTAGATGGTGCTGGTGGGCATGGTGTGCGCGAGCAGCCGGCCACCCGGGCGCAGCACCCGCCGCGCCTCGGCCAGGGCCCCCGCGAGCTCCGTGGGACTCAGGTGCTCGACCACGTCGAGCATGGTGACCACGTCGGCCGTGGCGTCGTCCAGGGGCAGCGCGCGCGCGTCCGCCCGGTGGACCTCGGCACCCGCCAGCCCGGCCGCCTCGACGGTGCGCCGCGCGAGGGCCAGGGCTGCCTCGGCGTACTCCACGCCCACCGCGCGGGCGGCCCCGGCGCGCAGCGCGGCCACCAGCAGCTCGCCGCGACCGCAGCCCACGTCGACCACCACCTCGCCGGCGCGCACGCCCGCCAGGCGCGTGTAGTGGAAGTAGAGCGGGTCGGCGGTAGCGCCGTCCGAGGCGTCCCAGCGCTCGGCGCCCATGCAGCGCTCGCGGTAGTACTGCTCGGTGTAGGCCTCCGGGGGGACCGCGGGCGGGGGCAGCTCGGTCATGGCGCGAGGGCCAATCGTAGGACCCTGTGTCGCTATCGCGACCTGGGGGCCGCCTCCGGCGGCCACCTGGCCGCCTTCCGGCACCCCTACGCTGGCGGGCGATGGCCCGGGTGCTGGCGGTCACCAACCTCTATCCGCCCCACCACCTGGGCGGCTACGAGGTCATCCAGCGCGGGGCGATGGCGGGGCTGCGCGCCGGCGGCCACGCCGTGCGCGTGCTGGCCTCGCACACGACCTTCCCCGCGCGCGGCCCGGAGACCGAGCCCGACGTGCACCGCGACCTGCGCTGGTACTGGCACGACCACGCCTTCCCCGCCCTGTCGCCGCGCGAGCGCTGGCAGCTGGAGCGCGACAACGCCGCGTCCTTCGCGCGCCACCTGGGCGAGCACCGTCCCGACGTCCTGTTCTGGTGGGCGATGGGGGGCATGTCGCTGGGCCTCATCGAGCAGGGCCGCCGCGCCGGAGTGCCGGCCCTGGGCTACGTGGCCGACGACTGGCCGGCCTACGGGCCGCGCACCGACGGGTGGCTGCGCTTGTGGCGCCATGCCCCGCGCCTGGTGGCCCGCGCGGTGGAGCAAGCCAGCGGGCTGCCCGCACGCTTCGAGTTGGCGGGCGTGCGCTGGGTGTTCATCAGCGAGTTCCAACGCCGGCGGTCGGGGTCGCCGCCGGGGTCGCTGGTGGCCTACCCGGGCGTCGACCCCGCGCGCTTCCCGCCCGCGCCGCCGCGGCCGGCCTGGAGGGGGGCCCTGGCCTGCGTGGGGCGCATCGACCCGCGCAAGGGCATCGACGTGGCCATGGACGCGCTGCACGAGCTCCCGCACGCCACCCTCACGGTCAGCGGCGGCGGCGACGAGGCCCACCTGGCCGCGCTGCGCACGCGGCCGGGCGCCGCGCGCACCCGCTTCGCCGGCCACGGAGATCCCGCCGCCGCCTACGCCGCCGCCGACGCGGTGCTCTTTCCCGTGACCTGGGACGAGCCCTTCGGCCTCGTGCCCCTGGAGGCCATGAGCGTCGGGCGCCCCGAGGTGGCCACGGGCACCGGCGGGTCGGCCGAGTACCTGCGCGATGGCGAGAACTGCCTGCTCGTCCCGCCCGGCGACGCCCGGGCCCTGGCGGGCGCGGTGCGCCGCCTGGCC
>DASZCY010000161.1:0-6492 GCA_035942615.1 Solirubrobacteraceae bacterium
AACCAGGACGAGGCGATCTACGTGATCGACGGCGAGATCATCGCGCACGTCGAGGGCGAGGATCATCGGGTCGGCCCGGGTGGTCTGTTCTACGCCCCGCGTGGGGTCGCGCACGCCTTCATGGTGACTTCCGAGACCGCCCACGTGCTGGCGCTCATGACCCCCGGAACGGGGGAGGCGTTCTACCGCGAGGCCGGCGAGCCGGCAGACGACGAAACAGACGCTTCACGGGCAGATTTCGCGCTCCTGCGGGATGTCGCTGAGCGATCGGAGAGCATCGAGCTGCTCGGTCCGCCGCCGTTCGCGTCCGCGCGCGAGGGGGCGGCGCCCGCACCGTCCTAGCCGTGACTCGGGCCGGTGGCCGCCGGGCCGCCACGCAGCGGGCGCCCGTCGAGCACGCGCTGCTCGTTGTCGCGCAGCCTCGGCTCGTAGTGTGAGAAGAAGACCTTGCCGACGAGGTCGCGGCGGCTGCGCACGCCGGTCTTCTCGAAGATGTTCTTGAGGTGCTCCTGCACGGTGTGGGGCGAGATGACGAGGCTCTCGGCGATCGCGCCGGTCGGCGCTCCCTGCAGCACGAGCCGCGTGACCTCCTGCTCGCGCTCGGTCAGCCCGTACGCGGCCATCAGCAGCGGCGTGATCCGCGCCGGATGCGCGGGCTCGACGATCACGGCGACGCGCTTCCCGCCGCCGCCCACGAGCGACGCCCCGTGCAGCACGACCCACGTTCCGGAGTCGGTGAGGACCCGCGCAAGAGCGACGTCGCCGGGTGCGTCGAGCCCCGCCGCGCTGCGCAGCGCCTGCTTGGCGACCGACGCAACAGCGGCCGGCAGCCGCCCGCCGTAGCGGCCTCCCGGGAGGTCGTCGAGCCAGCGCTCGGTGCCCGGCGTCGCCGACTCGACCTCGAGCTCCTCGGTGAGCACGACCAGACCGGGCGCGTCCGGCCGGTCCGGATCACGGGCTTCGCCGATCAGCAACGCGCGCCCCACCCCCTCGCCCACGATCGGCGCCCCCACCCGCAGGAACTCCATCTCGTCTCGATTGAAGTGATCCTCGCCGGGCTCGCGGTAGAGCCCGAGGCAGCCCCAGGCCTCGCCGGCGCGGTTGCGTAGCGCCACCAGCAGCTCCTGATCGCCGCCGAGGCTCATGTTCGCCTGCCAGCGCGGGCTGTGACTCGGATCGCCGCCCGCGGCCTCGTAGATGGACGAGACGCCCGTCTCCGAGCGGGCGACGGAGGCCATGTCGTGCACGTCGTCGACCTCGTACTCGTCGCGCAGGAACTCCTCCGGCAGCTCGTACGACATGGCCGGGTTGAAGTGGCTCGTCATCAGCAGTGAGCCGGGGTCCAGCGTAAAGCAGCACGGTCCCGTCGCGTTCGGGACCAGCGGCGCGACGATCTCCGCGACCTCCCGCCACAGCGTCACGGCGTCGTGCCCGCGAGCGGAGACCTCGGCGATCCGCGCCAGCCCCCGCTCCATGCCGAAGGCTCCCATCGGCCCATGCTAACGCCGCGGACCGGCCACGGGAAATACCAGGAATGTGGGAGAGACAGCCGGGGCGCGCCGGTCTTCGATACACCCTGTGAGGACGGTAGCCCGAAGCCCCGAGGAACTCGAGACGCTGCTCGAGGACGCGTTCGTGATCCGCGATCGCGCCGCGGTCTCCGCGCTGTTCGAGCCCGACGCGGTGATCGCCGACGGCTCCGCCTCGGCGCGCGGCGAGAGCATTGGACGGTTCGTGGCACGCCGGTGGGCGCTCGACCTCACGTACCTCGCGAACCCCCGGCGCGTGCTGCAGGCGCGCGACACGGCCCTGATCGTCGCCGACGGCGCGATCAGCGTCGTGCACCGCGCCTCCGACGCGCGCTGGCGCTACGCGATCGCCCTGCTCCACCACCCCCTCGGAGGGACCCACCCGTGACCGACACATCCACTTCCACCAACGTCGGCGAGGCACGCTGGTGGCTCGGCGGCCTCGCGGTGATCAAGGCCACGGCCGCGAGCACCGGCGGACAGCTCGCGATCATCGACGTCACCGAGCCGGCGGGCATGGAGGCGCCGCTGCACGTCCACCACAACGAGGACGAGGGCTTCTTCGTGCTCGAGGGCAGCGTGACCATCTACGTCGGCGACGAGCGCGTCGATGCGCGCGCCGGCGACTTCGCGTGGGGCCCGCGGGACGTCCCGCACCGCTACAAGGTCGGCCCCGACGGCTGCCGGATGCTGTTCGTCTGCACGCCCGGAGGGTTCGAGAAGCTCGTGAGGGACATGAGCGAGCCGGCCCGCAGCCTCACGCTCCCGCCGCCGTCCGACGAGGAGCCGGACTGGGAGCACGTCGCGAAGGTGGCCGCCGCGAACGGATGCGAGCTGCTGGCCTGACGGGCCGCACCACGTATGTGCGCGGCCCGGAGCGGCACAAGCGCGGGCCGCGTCACATGCCGGCCAATCGGGCGGCTGGCCGCGGCGCGTCGCGGCGGCCCTCCTTTTGGGTGAGGCCGTGGCGAAAGCGCCAGGACGCAGCTGGTGGGGCGCAAGCCCCGGCGCGCTGGCCGCTGGCCGGCTCCGGGGGGCTCTGGAGTCCGAACCGGACTCGAGTGACCGGTTCTGCCTTTTGTCGGCTCGCTGCGCCCTTCGGCGCTCGGTCAGGTCCAGGGGCCCTGGGACCATCCCGGCGCCCGGCGGATCGTCACGCTCGACGATGGCGGCACCGCACGCGAGGAGATCACCGCCCTCGAACCGCCCGACCGCTTCGCCTACGCGCTCGGCGAATTGAGCCCGCCGTTCAGCCGGCTCGTGCGCGGAGCCCGGGCCGAGTGGCGGTTAACCCGGTCCCGAGGGCACGTACGTGGCCTGGCGCTACACGTGGGACACGGGGTGGCTGCTGCTACCGGCCGTCTGGCTGTCAGCCGCGTGTACTACCGCCGCTACATGCAGCGGGCGCTGCAGATCACCTAGGCCCTCGTCGAGAACGCGGCGCGCGCGCCCTCGGCCGTGGCCCTCGCTTAGGGCCAGGGAGCAATGGCGATAACCGACTTCCCCACCAAGTTCGCCGTCGTGGTGGGCGAGGGCCTCCGGACTGCGAGGCGGCGGATCCTTCGTCAAGATGGCGACCATGACCGCAGTCGCCTTTGTGGGCCTCGGCGCGATGGGAGGTCGCATGGCCCGCCGGCTCGTGGACGCCGGCTACCAGGTCACCGTCTGGAACCGGACGGCGGCACGTTGCGAGCCGCTGGTCGCGCTGGGAGCCCAGGCCGCCGAGAGCCCGGCCGCCGCCGCCGCGCGTGCCGACGTGACGATCACCATGGTGTCCGATCCGGCGGCCCTGTGGGAGGTGAGCGAGGGACCCGAGGGCATCGCCGCCGGGATCGATCACTCCGCCACGCTGATCGAGATGTCGACGGTCGGACCCGCTGGGGTGACCAGGCTCGCCACCATGCTCCCCGATGGGGTGGTGGTGCTCGACGCCCCCGTGCTGGGCAGCGTCAGCGAGGCCGAGGCCGGTGACCTTGGCATCTTCGTGGGCGGACCACCGGAGTCGGTGGAGCGATGGCGGCCGCTGCTGTCCACCCTCGGCTCGCCCCGGCACCTCGGGCCGACGGGGGCCGGCGCCGCGGCGAAGCTCGCGGCCAACCTGACGCTGCTGGGGGTGCTCGGCGTTCTCGGCGAGGCTATCGCCCTGGCCCAGGGGGTGGGCCTGTCGCGCGAGGCGACCTTCGAGGTGCTGTCGGCCACACCGCTGGGCGCCCAGGCCGAGCGACGGCGTGATGCGATCGAGACGGGGAGCTTCCCGCCCCGTTTCGCGCTCTCGCTGGCCCGCAAGGACGCAGATCTCATCCTCGACGCGGCCGCCGCCGCGGGCCTCGACATGGGGTTGTCGCGGGCCGCCCGCGACTGGCTGGTCGAGGCGGAGGCCGCCGGTCTGGGCGACCAGGACTACACGGCCGTGCTCGCCCACATCACCGAAAACGGCTGACCACAATGGGTGGCGCCGGAGCTGCTCGCTGGCGCGCTCGCCGATTCCAGGCAACGGCAGCGGTCCGCCCCCTCAGCTGGACAACCGCCGATCTCGGTGCCCTGCTCGTGGACCTCGAGGACGGTTCAAGACCCCTTCGCGTGATCGCGGACTCGGCGACGAGATCGCCGACAAACGTGCTGGCCGTCGCCTTGGGCATGCCGGCCGACGACCCGCAGCGGAGGGGGAGGGATTCGAACCCTCGGTGCGCCAAAGACGCACAACGGTTTTCGAGACCGCCCCGTTCGACCGCTCCGGCACCCCTCCGGGACGCGTCCAAGATAGCGGGCGGGCGCCCCGCCGCCGGGAGTGCCCGCTCAGCGCCGCAAGGCGAAGAAGTCGCGCAGGAGGGCGGCGCACTCGGCGGCCAGCACCCCGCCGGTGACCGCCGGGCGGTGGTTGAGGCGCGGCTCGGCCAGGATGTCCAGGACGCTGCCCACCGCGCCCGCCTTGGGATCAACGGTCCCGAAGACGACGCGGGGGACGCGCGCGAGGACGATCGCGCCGGCGCACATGGCACATGGCTCCAGGGTCACGTACAGGACGCTGTCCAGCACGCGCCAGCTGCCAAGGCGGCCCGCGGCTGCGCGCAGGGCGAGGATCTCGGCGTGCGCGGTGGGGTCGGAGAGCAGCTCGCGCTCGTTGTGCCCGGCGCCGACGACCTCGCCCGCGCGCACCACCACGGCGCCGATGGGAACGTCGTCGTGGGCCAGCGCCGCCTCGGCCTCGCGCATGGCGAGGCCCATAAAGTGCTCGTCGTCCCCGGTCATCCGGCTGTCGCCGCGGATCATCGCGGATGAGCGCCTGGGCGCTCTACGCTCAACGGGCGAAACTCCGGGCCCTCTCGGGGTGTTCCCCACTCCGCATGGCCTGCATCCCGCCTCGTCTCCCTCCTCTGGCCTCCGCCCTTGCCGGAGGTCTGATCGCCGCCTGCCTGTCCGCGGCGCCGGCCGCCGCCATGCCGTCGCTGGGCGTCACCGATCCCGCGGCCAACGTCACGGCGGCCACCACGGTGGACACCACGGCCGGCCAGCGGGCGCCCGCGCGCCGGCGCCAGCTGCTCGTGACCTTCGCGCAGAGCATCTCCGACGCCGTGCGCGACGAGGTGGCCCAGACCGTCGGCGGGGAGGTGCTGCGCACCTCGGGCCCCCACACGCGGCTGATCGGCCTGCCCGAGGGGGTGGACCTCGATGTCGCCGCGCAGCGCCTCGACGCACACCCCGAGGTCCGCTCCGCGGTGCCCAATTACGTCGCGCGTGCGGCGGCCTACGTGCCCCGCGACCCAGGTCGCTCGGGCGTCGCGGGTGGCTGGGTGAGGGACCAGTGGAACTTTCTGGCCGAGGTCGGCGTCAACGCGCCCGAGGCCTGGCAGAACCTGATCGACCGAGGTCGCAGCGGCGGGCGCGGATCGGTGGTGGCGGTCATCGACTCGGGCGTGGCCTACCGCAACCGCGGCCGCTACCGGCTCTCGCCGGACTTCGCGCGCTCGCAGTTCGTGCGCGGCTACGACTTCGTGTCCGACGACCCCTACCCCAGCGACGTCTCGGGCCACGGTACCCACATCGCGGGGACGATCGCCGAGCGCACCGGCAACGGCACGGGCGTCACGGGCCTGGCCTACGGCGCGCGCATCATGCCCCTGCGGGTGCTGGACCGCCAGGGCGGAGGCGACACCGACGATGTGGCCCGGGCGGTGCGCTACGCCGCGCGCAACGGCGCCGATGTGATCAACCTCTCGATCGAGTTCGACGACGCCCTGCGCGCCCGTGACGTCCCCGATCTGCTCAAGGCCATCGACTACGCGCGCGACAAGCGAGTCGACGTGATCGCCGCCGCGGGCAACTCAGCGCGCGACGCGGTGCCCTATCCGGCACGCGCGCCCGGCGTGATCGGCGTGGGCGCGACCACCGACAGCGGCTGCCTGGCGAACTTCTCCAACGCGGGGCGCTTCGTGGACCTGGTGGCCCCCGGCGGTGGGCGCGACGCCAACGTCGAGGGCGACGCGCGCTGTCGCGACAGCCAGACGGGGCGTGACGTGGTGCAGCTCACCTTGGGCGGCAGCCTCCGCCGCTTCGGCCTGCCCGACGGATACAACGGGACCTCGATGGCCGCCCCGCACGTGTCCGCCACCGCCGCCCTGGTGCGCGCCAGCGGCGTGCTGGGCGCCGACCCCAGGCCTAAGGACCTCGAGCAGCACCTCGAGAGGACCGCGCGCCCGTGGGGGCCCCCCGCGCTCTACTCCAGCGGCCTGGTCGACGCCGCCGCGGCCACCGAGCCCAGGCGTTGAGCCGCGCCTGGCGGCGAAGCGATCGTCGCTCCGAGGATCGACACTGCGCGTCCTGAGGCATCTGCTGAGCCTGCTCGCGCAGGCGCTGACTGCTGACCGGCTCATAGGCGCTGACCAGCTCCACCCGACCCTCCAGCGCCCGGGCCAGATCGATGGCCTGGCGAACGGCCTGGGTGGCCGTCTCCGAGCCATCGGTA
>DASZCY010000162.1:0-3805 GCA_035942615.1 Solirubrobacteraceae bacterium
GTTCCCCGACCTCGCGCTGGTGGACATCGGCCTGCCCGACGGATCGGGCTTCGACCTCGTGGGCCGCGTGCGCGAGGCCGACGGCCTGGCCAGCCGCATCGACCCGCGCACCCCGATCATCGTGGTCTCCGGGCGCGCGGACGAGCTCGATCGCATCCGCGGCTTCGAGCGCGGCTGTGACGATTACGTGTGCAAGCCCTTCAGCTACGCCGAGCTGCGGGGCAGGGTCGCCGCACTGCTGCGCCGCGCCGACCATCGCCGTGCGCACGGGCGCCTGCGCGTGGGGCCGCTGGAGGTCGATCCGCCCACGCGGGAGGTGCGCCTGCGCGGCCGGAGGCTCGAGCTGTCGGCCAAGGAGTTCGCGCTGCTGCGCGCGCTGGCCGTCGAGCCCGCGCGCGTGCTGCCCAAGGAAGAGCTGTTGCGCGGCGTGTGGGGCTTTCGCTCCATGGGCCAAACGCGCACGCTTGACTCCCACGCCTGCCGTCTGCGCCACAAGCTGGGCGCCGACGGGGATCGCTTCGTCGTCAACGTGTGGGGCGTGGGCTACCGGCTGGTGGACGGGCCGGTGGCGCCATGAGCGCGCTGCTGGCCGGTGCAGGCTGGGCCATCGCGCTCCCCGCGCTGGTGGGCCTGATCGTGCAGCGCGTCGCGGCGTCGCGGCGCGGACGCCTGACCGCCCGGGCTTGCCACGAGCTGCGCGGCCCCCTGACCGCCCTGGGACTGGCGCTGGCGGCGATGGCTCGGGAGGCCGAGGCACCGGCAGACCGGCTCGCGGCGCTGGAGGCCCAGCACGCGCGGGCGGTGCTGGCGGTGGAAGACCTGGCCCACGCCCGCTCAGGGCGGCGCACACCGGCGCGTGCGCGGGCCCTGGAGGCGGGTGCGTTTCTGGCATCGCAGGCCGAGGCGTGGGCGATGGCGGCCGGCGACCGGGTGGTGCGGGTGGCCGGCGGTGACGACTCGCCCGGATGGCTGCTGGCCGACCGCGTCCGCCTCGCTCAGGCGGTGGGCAACCTCGTGGCCAACGCGCTGGAGCACGGCGACGGGCCCGTGGTCCTGCGGGCACGTTCGGCGGGGAAGGTGATCGCCCTCGAGGTGGCCGACGCCGGCGGGGGCCTGCCCCTGCCCGTCGCCGACCTGCTGGCCCGCGCCGGAGGCGGTCGGGACCCCCGCGGTCACGGTCTGGCCATCGCCGCGCAGATCGCCGCCGACCACGGTGGTCGTCTCGTCTCACGCCCTTCGACGTCCGGGGCGCGCCTCGCGCTCGAGCTGCCCCGTCTGGCCTACGCCGTGGCGCCCTGCGCGCAAGGCCTGCCCGCCGACTCGATCGCCAGCGGCGAGGGAGGGAGCCTCAGTGGTGCACGGGCGCCGGTCTGGGAGCCGGCCCCCACCCGTGCCGAGGCGCGGCTCGAGCGCGCCTCCCACGCCGGAGGCGAGTCGGCGCTGCGCCGGCCTCCCCTCGCGGGTCCGCGGAGGCCGGCGTGAACCGTAGGCGCCGGGCCTTCCTGCTCGGAGGGCTAGCGCTCTTGCTCGGCGCGCTGGCCGCCTCGGACGTCGCCGGGCGGGAGGCCGCGCTCGAGCGCCGGGTCGGGCCGCTGGTGCCGGTCGTGGTCACCCGCGCCGAGGTCCCCGCGGGAACGGCCTTTGACCAGGACGCCCTGGCGGTGCGCCGGGTGCCGGCACGGTTCGCGCCCGCGGGCGCCGCCACCGCTCCCGGGGAGCTCGCTGGGCTGCGCGCCGGCGTGGACGTGCCCGCGGGGGCCGACGTGGGCGTGGGCATGGTCGATCGCGGTGAGCAGGCCAGCGCCACGGGCGCTCCCGTGCGCCCCGGCGAACGGGTGGCCGAGCTGGTCGCCGCCGGCTCCCCGGAGCTGATCCAGCCGGGCGGGCGCGTCGACGTGGTGGTCACCCGCGGCGGGGACGAGGGCACCGCGGGCGCGACCCAGCTGGCGCTCGAGGACGTCGAGGTCCTCTCGGCGCTGCCGGCCGACTCCGCAACCCCGGGCGAGGGGCCGGCCGCCGGCGGGGCGGCGCTGCCGCGCGTGGTCGCCTCGCTGCGCGTGACGCTGCGCCAGGCCGTCTACCTCGCCGCCGCGCAGGCCTTCGCCACCGAGCTGCGGCTTCTGCCGCGCGCGCCCGGAGACGACCGCGACGGCCAGGCCGGGCTGACGGTGGGGGAGGACCTGCGCTGATGGGCGCGGCCGCCGACCGCGAGCGCGTCCTCGAGGAGCTGGCGGGCAGCCTGCGCGAGCGCCTGCTGCGCGAGGCCGGCGCCGGGGACGGCGATCTGGCGGCGCGCATCGCGGCGCTCGTGGACCGGGAGGCGGGGCCGCTGGCCCCCGCCGAGCGCGCCGAGCTGGCGCGCCGCGTCGCCCAGCGCTCCTTCGGGTTGGGCCCGCTGGAGCCCCTGCTGGCCGATTCCGCGGTGGACGAGGTCATGGTCAACGGACACGACGCCGTCTGGGTGGAGCGGGCCGGGCGCGTCGAGCCGGGCGGGGTGCGCTTCGCCTCGGAGGCCGAGCTGCGCCACGCCATCGAGCGGGTGCTCGCTCCGCTGGGCCGCCGCGTGGACGAGGCCCAGCCGCTGTGCGACGCGCGCCTGCCCGACGGCTCGCGCGTGAACGTCGTGATCCCTCCACTGGCCCTGGACGGGCCCGTGCTGACCATCCGGCGCTTCCGCCGCCGCGGTCTCACCCCCGACGAGCTGGTGGCCACCGGCTCCTGGAGCCCCGCCTGCCACGCTCTCCTCTCCGCTGCGGTGCGTGCGCGGTGCAACGTGCTGGTCAGCGGCGGCACGGGGTCGGGCAAGACCACCGCGCTCAACGCCCTCGCCTTCTTCATCGATGCGGGCGAGCGTGTGGTCACCGTGGAGGACGCCGCCGAGCTGCGCCTGCAGCAACACCACGTGGTACGCTTGGAGGCGCGACCGCCTGGGTTGGAGGGCCGCGGACAGGTCAGCGTGCGCGACCTGGTGCGCAACGCCCTGCGCATGCGACCGGACCGCATCGTGGTGGGCGAGGTTCGCGGCGGCGAGGCGCTGGACATGCTCAGCGCGATGAGCACGGGCCACGACGGCTCGCTGGCGACCGTCCACGCGGGCTCGCCCGAGGAGGCGCTGCGCAGGGTCGAGACCCTGGCTCTCATGGCCGGCGTGGGCCTGCCTCACGCGGCCGTCCGCGCCCTGGTGGCCGGCGCCGTCGATCTCGTCGTCCACGTCGCGCGGGCAACCCAGGGTGTGCGCCGGGTGGTTGCCGTCAGCGAGGTGGTCCGCGTGGCCGACGGCCCGGCCACCCGCGAGCTGTACGCCCTGCGCGACGGCCGGCCGGTGATGCGCGCAGCGGCCCGCCCCGAGCTCGCCCGGCGGCTGGCCGAGGCAGAACGCAGGGAGCGACCGCCGCGGTGCTGACCGGCGCGGTTGTCTTGGCCTTTCTGGCCGGCGTGTGCTCGGTGCCGGCTGCGTGGGAGGCGCTCGCCGCCCTGGAGCGGGTTCGTCCCGCCGCGCTGGTGGGACGCCTGCTCGCGCCCTTCGGTGCCGCCCGGCGGTTCGGTCGTGAGGCGACGGCGCCCGAGCGACGCCGTCTCGCCCTGCTCGGCGCCCTCGTGTTGCTGGGCGCCGGGTGGCTGGTGGGCGGGCTGCTCGGCGCGCTGGTCCTCGCTGCGGCGGGGCCCGCGCTGATCGCGAAGGTGCTGGCGGTGCGCCGCCGGCGCTGGCGCCTCGAGCTGGGCGAGGGAGCGCCCGCGGCGGCGCGCGCGCTGGCCGACGCGCTGGCCTGCCCTGCCCCACTTCGACGGGTCCGCGCCCTGCATA
>DASZCY010000163.1:0-11383 GCA_035942615.1 Solirubrobacteraceae bacterium
CTTGGCCACCTCGGCGGGGGTCATGCTCCCCTCGGCGCCAGTGACCTTGTAGTAGGCGGTCTGTCCGGCGGTCATAACGGCGGTGCCGATCGCTCCCGCGACGAGGCCGCGGACGGCGGCGCCCAGGGGACTGTGGGGACGGCGGGCCATCGAGGGCGCTCGACTACCCCTCGCCGTAGAGGCGAAACGGCCGCGCGCACCGCCCCCGGCTCACGGCATCATCGCGGCCCACGCGCCCGGCAGGATTCGAACCTGCGGCCTTCCGCTCCGGAGGCGGACGCTCTATCCACTGAGCTACGGGCGCGGGACGAAGGGAGCCTAGCGCGGTCGGGTCAGCCGAAGCGTGTCCGACACGGGACGATCCTTCCGCGCCAGAGCACGCGGTTACGGTCGGCCGCGCGTCGGTAGGGCTCGGCGCGAGATGGCCGAGACCCTGCCCATCACCGACGCGCTCGCGCTGCCCCTCGACGAGATCGAGCTGCGCGTCAGCCGCTCCTCGGGGCCGGGAGGACAGCACGCCAACGTGACCGCCTCGCGGGTGGAGGCGGTCTTCGACGTGGCGGCCTCCACCGCCCTGAACAACGCCCAGCGCGCGCTGATCCTCGAGCGTTGTGGAGCGCGGGTGACGGCGGTCGCCCAGGACGCGCGCAGCCAGGCCCGCAACCGCCAGCTCGCGCTGGAGCGGCTGGCCGAGCGGCTGGCCCGCGCATTGGCCGTGCAGCCCCGGCGCCGACCCACCCGCCCCAGCCCGGGCGCCCGTGAGCGGCGACTGGCCGCCAAGCGGCGCGGCGCGCGGCGCAAGCAGGAGCGCCGCCGCCCCTCCGCCGAAGACTGAACGGGGGGACGGGTACGAACTCACTCGCCGCCTGTCGGAGGCGTGGGTACCCTCGCGCGTGCCCATGGAGCTCTCCCTCTTCTTCGCCGGCACCGGCGCCTCCGTGCCCTCCGCACGGCGCGGGCTGCCCGCCACGCTGCTGCGCCGCGGGGGCGAGAGGATCCTCTTCGACTGCGGGGAGGGCACCCAGCGTCAGCTCGTGCGCTCGGTGGGACTGGCGGAGCTGGACGCGGTCTTTCTCACCCATCTGCACGCCGACCACTGGCTCGGGCTGCCGGGCATGCTCAAGTCCTTCGAGCTGCGCGACCGCGAGCGTCCTCTGACCGTGTACGGCCCGCCGGGCACCAGGGCCGCGCTCGAGCGTCTGCGCCCGGTGTTCGGACGCCCGCGCTTCGGGCTGACCTTCGCCGAGCCCGAGGCCGACGAGGCGCTGGAGCGCGACGGTTATCGCATCGTGCCCTTTCGCGTGCGCCACCGTGGCACGGCGTACGGGTACGCGGTCGTCGAGGACGACCGCCCCGGGCGCTTCGACGCCGCCCGCGCCGAGGCCCTGGGCGTGCGCCCCGGGCCCGACTTCGGGCGCCTGCAACGCGGCGAGGGGGTGGACGGCGTGTCGCCCGACCAGGTTCTCGGCCCCGATCGTCCCGGGCGCCGCGTGGTGCTGACCGGTGATACCGCGCCGACCGACGCGGTCGTGGTGGCCGCCCACCGCGCCGACGTGCTGGTGCACGAGGCCACCTTCGGCGACGAGGACCGTGAGCGTGCCGCGCAGACGCTGCACTCCACCGCGCGCCAGGCCGCGACGGTGGCCGAAGATGCCGAGGTCGCCCTGCTGGCGCTGACCCACCTGTCCAGCCGTCTCCCCGCCCGCCGGCTGCTCGAGGAGGCCCGCGAGGTCTTTCCCGACACGGAGGTCCCGCGCGACTTCGACGCCATCGACGTCCCCTTCCCCGAGCGCGGCGGTCCCGAGCTGATCGAGTGGCGGCGCGCGGACCAGCGCGCCGAGGCATGAGCGACCCGGGAGCGCTTCGAGCTGTGCTCCACCGTGCAGGTCGTCGGAGCCCGCCGGTAGGCTGTCGGCACAGCACAGTGATCCTTTAACCCGGTCCCGTGAGGCCAGGAAGGAGATGGCAGACCCATGAAGGTCGTCCTCGACCGCAACGACATGCGGCGGACCCTGGTGCGCATCGCGCACGAGATCGTCGAGCAGGTCGGCGACCCCCGGCGACTCGCGCTCCTGGGCATCCACCGCCGCGGTGCGGTGCTGGCCGCCCGCCTGCATGCCCAGCTGGGCGAGCTCCTGGGCGAGGCGGTGCCCCTGGGCACGCTGGACATCGCCTTTTACCGCGACGATGTCGCCACCCGCCCCGAGGCCCCCGTCCTGCAGGCCACCCGCATCGACTTCGACGTCGAGGGACGCACGGTGGTCATCGTCGACGACGTCCTCTACACGGGTCGCACCGTCCGCGCGGCCATTGACGCCCTCTTTGACTTCGGCCGGGCGGGCCGTGTTCAGCTCGCGGTCCTCGCCGACCGCGGCCACCGCGAGCTGCCCATCCGCCCCGACTACGTGGGCAAGAACCTCCCGACCTCCCGCTACGAGCGCGTGAACGTGCACGTCGAGGAGATCGACGGCAGCGACGAGGTGACCATCACCGAAGCGGAGGATCTCGCGCGGCCGGAGGTCGCGCGCGCTCTCATGGACGCGGGGCTGGATGCCCCGCGGAGGTGACCGCCGCATGAGGCACCTGCTGTCCATCGCCGACCTCGACCGCGAGGACATCGAGCGCATCTGCGCCCGGGCTGAGCAGTTCAGCGAGGTCTCCGACCGTGAGATCAAAAAGGTGCCCGCCCTGCGCGGGCGCACGGTCCTCAACCTCTTCTACGAGGCCTCCACGCGCACGCGCTCGAGCTTCGAGCTGGCCGCCAAGCGCCTGAGCGCCGACGTGGTGAACTTCGCCGCCAGCGGCTCGAGCGTCGAGAAGGGGGAGTCGCTCAAGGACACGGTCCTGACGCTGGCCGCCCACTCGCCCGACGCCATCGTCATCCGCACCCCACACGCGGGCAGCGCGGCCCTTGTGGCGGGCTGGACCACTGCGGCCATCGTCAACGCGGGCGACGGCAAGCGCGAACACCCAACCCAGGCGCTGCTCGACGTCTTCACCCTGCGCCAGAAGCTCGGCGGGCTGGCCGGGCGCTCGGTGTGGATCGTGGGCGACGTAGCCCACTCGCGCGTGGCGCGCTCCAACATCCTCGCCTTTCAGGCCATGGGTGCGCGCGTGACGGTGTGTGGCCCGCCCACCCTCATCCCGCGCGACATCGATGCGCTGGGCTGCGAGGTGCGCTTCACGCTGGACGACCTGCGGGAGGCCGACGCCGTCTACGCCCTGCGTATGCAGCGCGAGCGCATGGACCAGCACCTGGTTCCCTCGCTGCGCGAGTACGCCGCCCACTACCAGATCAACGGCCGCCGCCTGGGCGCGCGCCAGGTCCTGATGCACCCGGGGCCCGTCAACCGCGGCGTGGAGCTCAGCGGCGAAGTCGTCGACTCCCCCCAGGCCGTGATCACCGCGCAGGTCAAGGCCGGCGTGGTGGTGCGCATGGCGGTGCTCTACGAGCTGCTGGCCGGTGCGCGCGCCGGCGAGCCGGCCCACCTGGAGCCCCAGCCGGCGTGAGGCCCTACGGGTCCGCCCATGCCGACGCCTCGGCCTCGCAGGGCGGTCGATCGGGCGTGGCCGCACCCGCCCTCGTCCATGCCGCTCGCCCGCCCGTCGACCTGCTCGTGCGCGGCGCGCACGTGCTCGATCCCCGGGAGCGGCTCGACGCGCCTGCCGACGTGCTCGTGCTGGGTGGTGAGGTGGCCCGGCTCGGTGCGCCCGGCACGCTGCACGCGCCCGTCGGGGCCGAGGTCGTGGAGGGGGAGGGCCGCCACCTGCTCCCGGCCTTTGTCGATCCCCACGTCCACCTGCGCGTGCCCGGCCAGGAGCACAAGGAGGACCTGGAGACCGGCACGCGAGCCGCCGCGGCGGGCGGCTTCTGCGCGGTGTTGGCCATGCCCAACACCGCCCCGGTGGTCGACACGGCACCCGTGCTGGGCGCGCTGCTGGACGCGGCCGCGCGCGAGGCGCGCGTGCCGGTGGGCGTGGTGCCCTGCATCACCCGCGGCCAGGGTGGGGTCGAGCTGACCGAGATGGCCGAGCTGCGCGCCGCGGGAGCAGCCGGCTTCACCGACGACGGACGGCCTCTGGTCTCCGCCGGCGTGCTGCGCCGCGCCCTGCAGTACCAGCGCCTGTGCGGCGGTGTGCTGGCCCTCCACGAGGAGGACCCGTCGCTCAGCGCGGAGGGAGCGATGCACGAGGGCGCGGCGAGCGCGCGGATGGGCCTCGCGGGCATCCCCTCCATCAGCGAGTCCACGCTGGTCGCCCGCGACTGCGCGATCGCCGGCTATGAGCGGGGGCGCATCCATCTCCAGCACCTCAGCGCGGCCGAGTCGGTCGAGGCGGTGGCCGCGGCGAGGGCGCGCGGGGTGGCCGTCACCTGCGAGGTCAGCCCCCACCACCTCGCGCTGACCGACGAGGACGCCGCGTCGCTGGACACGCGGCTGAAGATGAACCCTCCGCTGCGCGCGCAGGCCGACCGCCGCGCGCTGGTCGGCGGCCTGCGCGACGGCACGATCGACTGCATCGCCACCGACCACGCGCCGCACGCCCGCGACGAGAAGGAGGTGCCCTTCGAGCAGGCACCCATGGGCACCACCGGTCTGGAGACCGCCTTTGCGGCCGTGCACACCGATCTGGTGCTGCCCGGCGTGCTGGGGCTGGCGCTGGTGGTGGAGAAGCTCAGCGCCGGCGCCGCGCTGTTCGATCTTCCCGTCCCGCGCATCGCCGCCGGGGAGCCTGCCAACCTCACGCTCGTGGACCTCCGGGCGGAATGGACGGTCGGCGAGGCCGGCTACGAGAGCCGCAGCGACAACTCCTGCTTCGCCGGCCGGCGCCTGCGCGGCCGCGTGCTGCTCACCGTGGCCGCCGGCGCGGTCGCCTACCGTGAGCGGGCCTTCGCGGTGAGCGCGGCATGAGTGCTTACCTCCTCCTCGAGGACGGCACCCGCTTCGACGGCGAGGCCTGCGGGGCGGGCGGGGGGGCCGTATCCGCCACCGGGGAGGTGGTCTTCACCACGGGCATGTCGGGTTATCAGGAGTCGGTGACCGACCCCTCCTTTGCCGGGCAGATCGTCACGTTCACCTATCCGCACATCGGCAACTACGGCGTGAGCTCCCAGGCGATGGAGTCCGACCGCGTGTGGGCCCGCGCGGTGGTCATGCGCGACGCCGTCGACGCCGCCGACGCCCCGGCCGCCGAGCAGGGTTGGCTGCGCTGGCTGACCGACCGCGGCGTGCCGGCCATCAGCGGGGTGGACACCCGCGCGCTGGTGCGCCACATCCGCGAGGCGGGCTCCATGCGCGGCGGCGTCTTCGGGGCCGAGGTGGCCGAGGACCAGGCGCGGGAGCGGATACGCGCCGAGCCGCCGATGGCCGGTCGGGACCTGGCGCGCGTGGTCAGCCCCGCCGAGCTGACCGTGCACGGAACCGGGACGCGCCCCCCCGGCCCGCGCATCGCTGCCATCGACACGGGCATCAAGGGCTCCATCGTGCGCCACCTCGTGCAGCGCGGAGCCACCGTGGAGCTGCATCCCGCCAGCGTCACGGCCGACGAGCTCCTGGCCGGCGACGCCGACCTCTTCTTCCTGGCCAACGGGCCCGGCGACCCCGCCGCGCTGGGCCACATCGTCGCCACCGTGCGCGAGCTGGTGGGCAAGCGCCCGGTGTGGGGGATCTGCCTGGGCCACCAGCTGCTCTGCCAGGCGGTCGGGCTGGAGACCTTCAAGCTGCGCTTCGGCCACCGGGGAGCCAACCACCCGGTCAAGGACCTGACCACGGGGCGCATCGAGATCACCTCCCAGAACCACGGCTTCGCGGTCACCCCTCCCGGCGGAGCCGCACGGCTGGATACCGCGCGCGCGGTGCGCTGGGAGACCGACTTCGGCGCCGCCGAGCTGACCCACGTCAACCTCTACGACGGCACCGTGGAGGGGCTGACCCTGCTCGACGTCCCCGCCTCCACGGTGCAGTACCACCCCGAGGCCGGGCCGGGACCCAACGACTCGCTGTACCTCTTCGACCGGTTCCTGGAGGCCGGGCGCAGCCTGGCCGGTCAAGGGCGGCCGGAGGCCGCCCATCCTCATCCGACCGCGGGGCCGGAAGCCCCGCGGAGGTGACCCATGCCGCGTAGGGACGACCTGGAGCGCATCCTCATCATCGGCTCGGGTCCGATCGTCATCGGCCAGGCGGCGGAGTTCGACTACTCCGGCGTGCAGGCCTGCAAGGTCCTGCGCGAGGAGGGCTACGAGGTCGTGCTGGTCAACTCCAACCCGGCCACGATCATGACCGACCCCGAGTTCGCCGACGCCACCTACGTCGAGCCGCTGGACCCGGCCACCGTCGCGCAGGTGATCGAGCGCGAGCGCCCCGACGCGCTGCTGCCCACCCTCGGCGGCCAGACCGCCCTCAACCTGGCCAAGGCGCTGCACGAGGACGGCACTCTGGAGCGCCACGGGGTCGAGCTCATCGGCGCCACCTACGAGGCCATCGCCACCGCCGAGGACCGCGACCTCTTCGGGCGCGCCATGGCACGGGCCGGGCTGCGCATGCCCGCCAGCGCGATCGCCACCACGCCGGAGCAGGCCACCGATTCGCTGGTCGACGTCGGGCTGCCCTGCATCGTGCGACCCGCCTACACGCTCGGGGGCCGGGGGGGAGGCATCGCCCGCACCCCCGAGGAGTTCCGGCGCATCGTGCGCCGGGGCATCGAGGCCAGCCCCATTGGCCAGGTCCTGCTCGACCAGTCCGTGCTGGGCTGGGGCGAGTTCGAGCTCGAGGTCATGCGCGATGGCCACGACAACTGCGTGATCGTCTGTTCGATCGAGAACGTCGACCCGATGGGCGTGCACACCGGCGACAGCGTCACCGTCGCCCCCCAGCAGACGCTGCCCGACCGCCTGTACCAGCGCCTGCGCGACCAGGCGATGGCGGTGATCCGCGCGGTGGGGGTGGAGACCGGCGGCTCCAACGTGCAGTTCGCGGTCAACCCGGCGACCGAGGAGATCGTGGTCATCGAGATGAACCCGCGCGTCTCGCGCTCCAGCGCGCTTGCCTCCAAGGCCACCGGGTTCCCGATCGCCAAGATCGCCGCGCGCCTGGCCGTGGGCTACGCGCTGGAGGAGATAGACAACGACATCACCCGGCGCACACCCGCGAGCTTCGAGCCCACCATCGATTACGTCGTGGTCAAGTGGCCGCGCTTTGCCTTCGAGAAGTTCGTGGGAGTGGATAGCGGGCTGACCACGCACATGAAGAGCGTGGGGGAGGTCATGGCCATCGGGCGCACCTTCGCCCAGGCCTTCGCCAAGGCGATGCGCTCGCGCGAGCTCGACACGCAGGCCGACCTGGGCGGCGACCTCCTGGCCCGCCTGGCGCGCCCGGCGCCCGACCGCTACGACGTGCTGCTGGAGGCGCTGCGACGCGGCGCATCGGTGGACGACGTGCGCGCGCGCACGTCGATCGACCCCTGGTTCCTGCGCGAGCTCGCGGCGCTGGCCGACGATCCCCAGCGCCCTTTCGCCGGAGAGCGTTGCTTCAAGGCGGTCGACACCTGCGCCGCCGAGTTCGAGGCCGAGACGCCCTACTACTACTCGGGCTGGGAGCGCCGCACCGCCCACGAGGTGCGCCGGGGGGATCGCCCGTCGGTGGCCATCCTGGGGGCCGGGCCCAACCGGATCGGCCAGGGCATCGAGTTCGACTACTGCTGCGTGCACGCGGCCATGACCGTGCGCGCGTCGGGGCGCGACGCGGTGATGATCAACTGCAACCCCGAGACGGTGTCCACCGACTACGACACCTCCGACCGGCTGTACTTCGAGCCGCTCACGCTGGAGGACGTCCTCGGCGTGCTGGAGGTCGAGCGTCCCGAGGGGGTCATCGTCCAGTTCGGCGGCCAGACCCCGCTCAAGCTGGCCGCCGGCCTTCAGCAGGCCGGGGTCCCGCTCCTGGGCACGAGCGTGGACGCCATCGACGTCGCCGAGGACCGCGGGCGCTTCGGCGACCTGCTCGAGCGCCTGGGCTATCTGGCCCCGCCCTACGCGACGGCGCACTCGGTCGAGCAGGCGCTTGACGCCAGCGAACGGGTGGGCTTTCCCCTGCTGGTACGCCCGTCCTACGTGTTGGGCGGGCGAGCGATGGAGATCGTCTACTCGCGGGCGGACCTCGAGGTCTACCTGCGCCGCGAAGCTGCGGTCAACGGCGACCGGCGCGAGATCTACCTCGACCGCTTTCTGGAGAATGCCATCGAGGTCGACGTCGACGCGCTGTGCGACGGCGACGAGGTCTGGGTGGGGGGGATCATGCAGCACGTCGAGGAGGCGGGCATCCACTCGGGTGACTCGGCCTGCGTGCTGCCTCCTCACTCGCTCGGGGGCGAGATGCTCGGGCGCATCCGCGAGCACACGCGGGGCATCGCGCGTGGCCTGCGCGTGGTCGGCCTGCTCAACGTCCAGTTCGCCGTCAGCGCGGGACGGCTGTACGTCATCGAGGCCAACCCCCGCGCGTCGCGCACGGTGCCCTTCGTGAGCAAGGCCATCGGGCTGCCCCTGGCCAAGCTGGCCTGCCGGATCATGCTCGGCGAGCGCATCGCCGACCTCGGCCTGCCCGCCGACGCGATGGGCACCGGCCACGTGGCCGTCAAGGAGGCGGTGCTGCCCTTCGATCGCTTCGAGGGTGCCGATGCCCTGCTGGGTCCCGAGATGCGCTCCACCGGCGAGGTCATGGGGCTGGCGGGTGACTTCCCTACCGCGTTCGCCAAGGCCCAGGCGGCCGCCGGAACGGCGCTGCCCACCGGGGGCACGGCGTTCATCACGGTCACCGACGGGGACAAGCCCGGGGCCATCGCCATCGCCTCGATGCTCCACGACGCCGGCTTTGCCATCGTGGCCACGCGGGGAACCGCCGAGGCCGTGCAGCGCATGGGCATCCCGTGCGAGGTCATCCGCAAGCTGCACGAGGGTACGCCCAACGTCGTTGACCTGATCGAGGACGGCGAGGTCGGGCTCGTGGTCAACACGCCCACCGGATCGGGCGCACGCAGCGACGGCTGGGAGATCCGGGGAGCCGCGGTCGCGCGCGGCATCCCGTGCCTGACGACCCTGTCGGGGGGCCTGGCCGCGGCGAGGGCGATCGTCAGCGGCGCGCGAGGCCAGAGCACGGTGACCGCCCTGCAGGACGTCCACGGCACGCGTCGCCCGGCGCCCAGCACACCGCCGGTGGCACCGGCCAAGACCGCGTGAGCGCCACCGCCGCGCAGCGCGTCCTTGCTCCCTTCGGGCGCCGGCGCCTGGAGGTGACCGCCAACGAGCCGCTGGGCGCCTACCGCGTCCTCTCGGCGGCCGATCCGGAGGGGCCAGTCCCGGCGGCCGGGCAGTTCTTCATGCTCTCGACGGACGAGGGCTGGGGAGGCGGCGAGGGCGGGCGCCCCTTTCTCCCTCGGGCCTTCTCCATGCTGCGTCGCGAGGGCGACGAGGTGCGCTTCATGCTCGAGGACATCGGCCCGGGGACCAGCCGCCTGGCGACCCTGGCCCCCGGCGACGGGCTGCGGGTCGTCGGGCCCCTGGGCGCCGGCTTCACACCGCCGCCCACGCACGGCGCGCTGCTGGTCGGCGGAGGCGTGGGCCTGCCACCCCTGTGTTGCCTGCAGGACGCCCTGCTGGCCAGCCACGTCGAGACGACCACCCTGGTGGGCTTCCGCTCCGCGGACCATGCCGCGGCCGCCACCCTCCTGCGCGACCCGCGGGTGGCCACCGACGACGGCTCGGCCGGTCACCGCGGGCCGGTCACCGAGCTGCTCGAGCGCGAGCTCGACGAGACGGGCGCACCGCAGCGCACCGTCTACGCCTGCGGCCCACCCGCGATGCTCGAGGCCGTGCGCCGGCTGTGTGCCGCGCGCGCCGTGCCCGCCCAGCTCGCCCTGGAGTCGGGCATGGCCTGCGGGTTCGGGGCGTGCTTCGGATGCGTCGTGGCGCTGCGCGCGGGCGGCTACGCCCGCGTCTGCGTGGACGGCCCCGTGCTCGACGCCCACCTCCTCGCCGAGGTCCCCGCGCACCCATGACCGACTTCTGCGGGCTCAGGCTGGCCCATCCGGTCATCAACGGCTCGGGCACCTTCGACGCGATCGCCGCCCGGCGGGCGTTCGGCGACGCGATCGATGCGGCCTTCCCGTTCTCGGCCTTCGTGTCCAAGACGATCACCCTCGCCCCGCGCGAGGGCAACCCGCCCCCGCGCCTGTGGGAGGCCGCCGGCGGGATGCTCAACTCGATCGGCCTGCCCAACAAGGGTCTGGAGGGATACCTGCTTGAGGACCTGCCCGAGCTCGCGCGGCTGCCCGTGCCGCTGATCACCAACGTCATGGGCTCCACCGTCGAGGAGGTGGCCGCACTCGTCGAGCCGCTCGGCGAGCGCGAGGAGGTCGCCGCGATCGAGCTCAACGTCTCGTGTCCCAACGTCAGGACGGGCCTGGACCTCGGCGCCGACCCGGTCGAGCTGGGCCGGCTGCTGCGCGCGGTGCGCCCCCTCACGGCCACGCCGTTGATCGTCAAGCTGACGCCCAACACCGCCGACGTGGCCTCGGCGGCCGTTGCCGCCGAGGAGGCCGGGGCCGACGCGGTCTCGCTGATCAACACCCTGCGCGGCATGGCCATGGCGCCCGGGGGGGCCGGTCGCCCCTGGCTGGGCGCGCGCACAGGGGGTCTGTCGGGGCCCGCCGTGCGCCACGTAGCCCTCGCCCAGGTCGCGGCGGTCGCCTCGCGCGTCGCGGTGCCCGTGGTGGGCATGGGTGGCGTGACCAGCGGACGCGACGCGCTTGCGCTGCTGCACGCGGGGGCCACGCTGGTCGCCGTGGGGACCGAGTCGTTCCGCGATCCCGCGGCGGGCACGCGCATCGCGTCGGAGCTGAGCGAACTCGCTGCAAACGGCCAGGTATCAGGCGAGTGTAACCCGTCTCGGAGCGGCGAAACTCCTGCAAATAGGCATTTCACCGTCAAGCAGGCTGAACGCAGCTCGACCTGAGGTCGAGGTGGAGGGAAATTTGGCACAGCGCCCCCAAACGGCCGTGGCGAGACGCTAGAGTGGCGCCCTCGATGCCGTCGGCCGAGCACACGCTGAGCAAGCAGTCGGCCGCCCCCGAGAGGTCGCCCATGCAGCGGATGGAGGCGCTTGAGCGCGCGAACTTGATCCGTACCACCCGCGCACGCCTCAAGAAGGACCTCCGGTCCGGCCGCGCCTCGATCTTCCCGCTGCTGGACGAGCCCCCCGACTACCTGGAAACGGCGAAGGTCGCCGATTTCCTCATTGCCATTCCCAAGATCGGGCGCGTGAAGGCCAACAAGGCTCTCAACCAGTGCCGGATCTCGCCGAGCAAGACCTTTAGTGGCCTCTCGCAGCGCCAG
>DASZCY010000164.1:0-4352 GCA_035942615.1 Solirubrobacteraceae bacterium
GTCGCTGCCCTGGCCGCGGGCGGCGCCCTGCCCGCGGTCGCCCCCGAGCGCCTGGAGCGCGCGCTGGCGGGCCTGGTGCGCGACGGGCTGGTGGTGCGGGGCTCCGCGGGCTGGCGGCTGCCGTGATTCGCAGGGCGGCACCGCGTCCCGGCCCTGCCGCTCGCTAGATTGGGAGCGCTTTCCGAGCCCTAGGGAGGAATCGCCAGTTGGCCCTCGACCGCCAGACCATCGAGAAGAAGGACTTCCCCATCGGCCGCCGCGGCTATGACCCCCAAGCGGTCGACGCCCACCTCGCGGTGGTCGCCGACGAGGTCGAGTCGCTGCGCCGTCAGGCTCAGCGTCGCGGGGGCGAGACGCTGGCCTCCACGGCCAGCGGCCGGGTCCAGGCGATTATCGAGGCCGCCGAGGCCAGCGCCGAGGAGATCGAGCGGGCGGCCGAGGAGGAGGCGGCGACGATCCGTCGCGAGGCCCAGAGCAGCGCCGACCGCGCCCGCCAGGAGGCCCTCGATCGCTCGCGGAGCCACGTGGGGGAGGTCAACCAGGTCACGAGCGCGATGCTCCAGCGCGTCGAGGCCATGGAGAGCGAGCTGGCCACGTTGGTGGACGGGCTGCGCACGGGCGCCAACCGCCTGACCGCCGACCTCTCCCTGCTGGAGGGCAACATGGACGAGCTCCGCGAGGCCGCCGGCCAGCCCGAGGGCGAGCCCGTAGGCGAGCCTGCGCCGTCGCGCGCCGCGCCCCCCCGGTCGACGAACCTGGTCGACGATCCCGGCGACCCGGAGCTCGAGGACCTCGACGAGCCCGAGGCCGGGCCGGGAACCCCGGGCCGGGGCGCGACCGAGGAGCCCGCGGCCGAGCCGGCGCGGCCGACGTCCGCGGGCGCCGACGCCGACCCCGGCGCCGACGAGGACGTCGAGGGCGCCCGGCTCATCGCACTGAACATGGCTCTCAACGGACAGTCGCGCCGGGAGACCGATCGTTACCTGTCCGAGAACTTCGAGCTGACCGACCGCGACGCCCTGCTCGACGAGGTCTACGCCTCCGTCGAGGGCTGAGCGACCCGCTCGCGGGAAGGGGAACGTCCGTTCGCTCTCCTAGACTGGTCCCGTGGTGAAGCCCCAGGACCAGATCGTCGTCTCGGGCGCCCGGGAGCACAACCTCAAGGACGTCGACGTCGTTCTTCCCCGCGACGCTTTGGTGGTCATCACCGGCCTGTCGGGGTCGGGCAAGTCGTCGCTGGCCTTCGACACGATCTACGCCGAGGGCCAGCGCCGCTACGTCGAGTCGCTGAGCGCCTACGCGCGCCAGTTCCTCGGCCAGATGGACAAGCCCGATGTCGACTCCATCGACGGCCTGTCGCCGGCCATCTCCATCGACCAGAAGACCACCTCGCGCAATCCGCGCTCCACCGTGGGCACGGTCACCGAGATCTACGACTACCTGCGCCTGCTGTGGTCGCGCATCGGGGCTCCCCACTGCCACGTGTGCGGCGCTCCGATCACCGGCCAGAGCGCCGAGCAGATCATCGACCAGGTCATGGAGCTGGGGGAGGGGACGCGCTTTATGGTGCTGGCGCCGATCGTGCGCGGGCGCAAGGGCGAGTACGGCAAGGTCTTCGAGGAGCTGCGCGCCGAGGGCTTCACCCGCGTCAAGGTCGACGGCGAGCTGCGCCTGCTCGAGGAGGGCATCGAGCTCGACAAGAAGTTCAAGCACGACATCTCCGTCGTGGTCGACCGCCTGATCATGCGCCACGAGGTGCGCAAGCGCCTAGCCGACTCGGTGGAGACCGCGGTGGCCCTGGCCGACGGCATCATCGAGATCGAGACGGTCCCCCGGGAGGGGGAGCATGCCGCCGAAGGCGGCCCCGGTGTCCGGACGCTCCTCTTCTCTGAACGCTTCGCCTGTCTTCGCTGCGGGACGTCGATGCCCGAGCTCGAGCCACGCATCTTCTCCTTCAACAATCCCCACGGCGCCTGCACGCGCTGCACGGGGCTGGGCTCGCAGATGGAGATCGACCCGGAGCTGGTGGTCCCCGACCCGTCGCTGTCCATCGACGAGGGGGCGCTCGCGCCGTGGGCGGCGAGCTCCGCCCAGTACTACGAGCAGCTCACGCTCGCGCTGGCCGGCGAGTACGAGATCGACCTGCACACCCCGTGGGAGGACCTCGACGAGGAAGACCGCGACATCTTCCTCTACGGCACCGGCGGCGAAGCGGTCACCGTGACCTACCGCAATCGCTACGGGCGCCGGCGCTCCTACGCCACCAGCTTCGAGGGCATCGTGCCCAACCTGGAGCGCCGCCACCGCGAGACGGACTCCGACCACTCGCGCGAGCGCATCGAGGAGTTCATGGCCGTGCGTCCCTGCCCGGAGTGCCACGGCTCGCGCCTGCGTCCGGAGTCGCGCTCGGTGCTGGTGGCGGGCATGGCCATCCACGACTTCTCGGCCCTGTCGGTGCGCAGGGCGCTGGCCTGGCTGGACGGGATGGAGCTGACCGAGACCCAGCGCCACATCGCCCGGCTGATCGTGCGTGAGATCGTGGAGCGCCTGCGCTTCCTGGACGACGTGGGCATCGGCTATCTGTCGATGGACCGCGCCGCGGCCACCCTGTCGGGCGGAGAGGCCCAGCGCATCCGCCTGGCCACCCAGATCGGCTCGGCGCTCATGGGCGTCCTCTACGTGCTCGACGAGCCCTCCATCGGCCTGCACCAGCGCGACAACGCCAAGCTGATCGGCACGCTCGAGCGCCTGCGCGACCTGGGCAACACCGTGCTGGTCGTCGAGCACGACGAGCAGACCATGCGCAGTGCCGACCACCTGATCGACCTCGGTCCCGGCGCCGGCGAGCACGGCGGGCGGGTGGTGGCCCAGGGCACCGCGGCCGAGGTCGAGGCGGTGGCCGAGTCGCTGACCGGTCAGTATCTGGCGGGCACGCGCACCATCGCGGTGCCCGCGCGCCGGCGCACGCCGAGCGGCCACCTCGAGGTCCGCGGCGCCGCCCAGCACAACCTCAAGGGCGTCGACGTGAAGGTCCCCCTCGGGGTGCTGACCTGCGTGACCGGCGTGTCGGGCTCGGGGAAGTCGACGCTGGTCAACGAGGTGCTTCACAAGGCGGTGGCCAACAAGCTCCACCGCGCGCGCCAGCGACCCGGCTCCCACCGCGGCGTGAAGGGCATCGATCAGCTCGACAAGATCATCGCCGTGGACCAGTCGCCCATCGGCCGAACGCCGCGCTCCAACGCGGCCACCTACACGGGGCTGTTCGACGTCATCCGCGACCTCTTCGCCAGGACGCCGGAGGCCCGCGCGCGCGGCTACCGGCCCGGGCGCTTCTCCTTCAACGTCAAGGGGGGGCGCTGCGAGGTGTGCAAGGGCGACGGCCAGATCAAGATCGAGATGCACTTCCTACCCGACGTCTACGTCCCCTGCGAGCAGTGCGGGGGCAAGCGCTACAACAAGGAGACGCTCGACGTGCGCTTCAAGGGGCGCACGATCGCCGACGTGCTCGATCTCCCCGTCGAGGAGGCGCGCGAGGTCTTCACCCACATCCCCAAGGTCCGCCGCCGGCTGGCCACCCTCAACGACGTCGGGCTGGGCTACATGCGCCTGGGCCAGCCGGCCACGACGCTGTCGGGCGGGGAGGCCCAGCGGGTCAAGCTGGCCAGCGAGCTGTCCAAGGTCGCCACCGGCCGCACGCTCTACATCCTCGACGAACCCACCACCGGCCTGCACTTCGCCGACGTGCAACGCCTGCTCGAGGTGTTGGACCGCCTCGTGGAGGCCGGCAACTCCGTCCTGGTCATCGAGCACGACCTCGACGTGGTCAAGACCGCCGACCGCCTCGTCGACCTAGGCCCCGAGGGCGGGGAGGAGGGCGGTCGGATCGTGGCCACCGGCACGCCCGAGGAGGTGGCCGGCACGCCCGGCTCGCACACCGGGCGCTTTCTGGCCGAGGTGGTCGCTCCCGCCGCCCCCCGGCCGCGACGCACCCGCCGGCGCGAGAAGGTCCCCGCCGCGGCCTAGCCGCCCAAGTCCTCCTGCACGGCCGCCATCACGCCGCTGGGCCCCTCGAACTCCTCCTGGTCGGCGTTCTCCAGGGCGCTGATCACCTCGTCGGGCGCGTTGTTGCCGCGGGCGTGCTCGACCAGGTCCGCGCGGCTGGCCGGGTAGTCGACGCCCTTCAGGGCCTTCTGCACCTCGGTCACGTCCACGGCCATGGCATGCTCCTCTCGTTGGCTGACGCCCCGCGGCTACCCTCTTCGGGTGCTGCCTCACCGCGACCTGGCCTCCCAGGCCAAGCTGTGGGCGCAGAAATGGCGCTGGTACGAGCGCAACGCGCTGCCCTGGAACCG
>DASZCY010000165.1:0-15350 GCA_035942615.1 Solirubrobacteraceae bacterium
CCACCCGGGCGAGCACGAAGGGAAAGTGCTCGAGGCCGTCGCTTCGCTCGAACAGCGCCCCGCGCGCCTCCTCGAGGTACTCGTGGTAGACGGCCTGGGTGAGGTGGCCGAGCATGTCGAGGTCACGCCAGCGCACGGCGATGCGGATCGAGGTCTCCATCGCCGCCACCCTACGGCGAGGGCCGCGCGGGCTCCTACCGGTACTCGGGGGCGAGATCCGCGAAGCGCGAGGAGCCCAGGGCGCCGCGGATCGTGCGCTGGGCACGGGGGTAGTGGCGCAGGCGGAAGGGCCCAGACGGGCGCTGGCCCTGGTTGTAGACCATCATGCGGGTACGGCGATGGTCGCCCACCCAGGCGAACAGCCGGCGGGCGAAGCGCGCGTCGTCGCTGCCCCACATCGCCCACTCGCCGAAGGCGAAGGGCTTGCGGTAGCGGCTTGCAAAGGAGCGGTAGAAGGGCTCGAGGAAGTGGAAGTTGGGGAATTTCGAGTAGAAGCTGGTGGACACCCAGTCCACGTAGCGTGCGCCGGGCCAGAAGGCCTGGGGGCGCAGGACGCGGATCATCGGCGAACCGCCGGTCATCGGCGACCACAGGACCGCCAGGCGCGGCCGGGCGAGCTCCTCGGCGACGGTGCGCACCGGGGGCAGGCCGAGCCCGCGCAGGCGCGCGTCGATCTGCGACCGGGGTCCGCCGCGCAGGATGAGCACGCTGCGCTTCCAGGCCTGCTTGAAGCGCCGGGCCGAGTGGTCGGCGTCGCGTGCGCGCCCGCTGCAGTTGTGGGATGCGTAGGCCAGGTCGCAGTTGTTCATCTCGCCCATCAGGCGCAGGTACGCCGGCTGGCCGTGCTCGGCCAGGCGCCGGTTGAGGAACAGCAGGTAGGCGTCGCCCGCGCCGCGCGCGATCTCACCGGGGCTGATGCGCCCCGCGACGTTCTGGCCGGGGGCGGTGCTGAGGTGCAGCATGACGCGCGTGCGCGCGGCCCTCGAGCGGTCCATGGCGAAGTCGACCTTGTCGCCCCACTGGATCCAGTGCTGCCAGACCGCGGGGTGCTTGCCGGTGCGCGCCTGGAAGTCGGCGATGTCGTGCCCCGAGGCCACGCCGTGCCAGACCTTCCCCGACGGGGGCAGGTAGGCGCCCGCCGAGGCCTGCGTCGCCGGGCCGAGCGCGACGAGGACCAGGGTGAGGATGGCCACGCCCAGGGCGGAGGTGGTGGGCGAGCGGGGCATGCCAGAACGGTATCGGCACGAAGCGGCCCCGCCTGCAATCCCTCACCACGGCGCACCGCCAGCCGGCCGGCCCGCTGGCTCCGCTCAGGCAGCCACCGCCTCCGGCCTGGTTGTCTCCGCCGCCCGCACGATCCGCGCGGCGGCGCCCTCCAGCGCTCCGGCGGCCAGCAGCGCCGCGGTCGCCCCGCCGATCACCCTTCCGGTGATCCCCCCGGTCCCGTGCACGCACACCGACGCGGTGAGGTCGCTGCCGTGGGGACGCGGGGACAGCGCGTAGCGCACGTCGAGGGCGATGGGCCCCTCGGCGGTCAGCTCGAGGCCGTCGGCGTCAGCGGCGTGGACCTCCACGCCGAAGCCAACGCGCAGGCCGGCCAGGCTGCCGCTCACGCGCGCCTCGCTGCCCGCCTCGAGGCGGTCGCCGACGGGCGTGTCCAGGTCAAAGGGCACCGGCGACCACGCGCGGATCGCCTGGGGGTCGGTGAGTACGTCCAGCACCTCCTCGGGCGAGGCGTCGGTGGTGGCGTGCGCGGTCCAGCGGGTGATGGTGGGCTCCTTCCCTTGCGTGGCGAGGCCCCGTCGGTGGGGACCGGGTGAGGTTCGCAGCCCCGCGCCCGCGCAGCCTCGCCCGCCGCGACGATCTGGCCTCCTGCTCGAGGAGGATTCTGTCGTCGCCCGGGTCCTCCTGGAGGATGACGAGGCCTCCGCCTGGGACGACGACGGCGCCTGGCGCTCACCTCGCCGACCCTCCTGACCGGGCTCTAGGCTGCTGCTGCGCGATGCCCGAGGACACCGCCACCACCCGCGTGCTCATCGTCGACGACCAGTCGCTGATGCGCGCAGGCTTTCGCATGATCCTCGGTGACGAAGCCGACCTGGAGGTCGTGGGGGAGTGCGCCGACGGCGCCCAGGCGGTGGACAGCGCCCGGCGCCTGTCCCCCCACGTCGTTCTGATGGACATCCGCATGCCCGGGATGGACGGGATCGAGGCGACCCGGCGGATCGTCGGCCAGGGCGACGACGAGCGGCCGCGGGTGCTCATCCTCACCACCTTCGATGGAGACGGGTACGTCTACGACGCCCTGCGCGCGGGGGCCAGCGGCTTCCTGCTCAAGGACGTGCCGGCCGACCAGCTCGTGGAGGGCATCCGCGTCGTCGCGCGCGGTGACTCGCTGCTCGCCCCGTCGGTGACCAGGCGCCTGATCGAGGACTTCTCGCGCTCCCCCCGTGCGCGTCGCGAGGTGTCGCCCGAGCTGTCCGAGCTCACCCCGCGCGAGCTCGAGGTCTTCGGGCTGATCGCGCGCGGGCTCTCCAACGCCGAGATCGCCCACGACCTCGTCGTCTCCGAGACCACCGTCAAGACGCACGTCGCCCGGGTCTTCTCCAAGCTCGATCTGCGCGACCGGGTGCAGGCCGTGGTCATGGCCTACGAGTCGGGGCTGGTCAGCCCCGGCCGCGCGGCCGGCGAGTAGCCCCCGCGTCGCCCCGGCGGCGGACCGCCGGCAAGCCGTCTCCTCCCCGGGGATGAAGCGCAGATCGTCCCCCGCGCCGACCATGGATCGTCGCCGCGCACGATGTCGCGCGGTCGCTCACCCCCGAGGATTGGCCCAGCAACTGAGAGAGCGTCCGCCCCACCGGACGCACCTGCAAGGAGGCAGACATGGCATACCAGGGACAGGTCATCGACAACCCCGTCAGCGGCGAGCGGATCACCTTCCGCCAGACCGCGGCCGACACCGCCGGCGAGCTGCTGGCCATCGACCTCGAGCTCACCCCCGACGGTCACGTGCCCGGGAGACATGTGCATCCCGAGCAGGAGGAGCGCTTCGAGGTCGTCTCCGGGCGGATGAAGTTCCGCATGGGGCTCAGGACGATCGTGGCCGAGGCCGGCGACGTCGTCACCGTCCCCGCCGGCAAGGTCCACCGCTTCTCCAACGCCGGGAACACCACCGCCCGCTGCCGCGTCGAGGTGCGTCCGGCGCTGCGCATGGAGGAGCTCTTCGAGACCACGGTCCGGCTGGCCGAGGAGGGCCGCACCACCGCCAAGGGCATGCCCAAGCCGCTGGACCTGGCGCTCTTCGTCAGCGAGTTCCGCCGCGAGGTGCGCGCGCCCTTCGCGCCCGGCGCCCTCCAGCGCGCCGCGCTGGCGCCGCTGGCCTACCTGGCCCGCCGCCGCGGGCGCGCGGACCGTCACGTGCCGGCACGGCTGGCGCACGCCTGAACGGTCGGGGGCCACGCGGTCGGGGGGGCCCGGCGGGAGACCGCCGGGCCTCCCTGCGTCTCAGCGCCCGGGCGTCCCCCGCTTGGAAACGGCCTGTGCCCTAGCGTGGGTGCCATGACCTCCCCGGTGAGAGACCTGTACGACACCCTTCCCCACGAGCGTGCACAGGAGCTGCGTGCGCACAACAAGCAGCGGCTCGCAACGCTCGAGGCCGAGCAGGAGGAGCGCCGGGCGCGCCTGGCCCGCACGGGCTGGACCCCGGAAGCGGGCATGGGCGGCACCTGCGCGGGCGGCAGCTGCTCGCACCGCTAGCCAGGGCGGTGGTCCTGTACCTGGCCACCGGAGGGCGCTTTGCCCGCCTGGACGAGCGGGACGGCGCCTGGCAGGCGCGCTTCGCCCTGGAGGACAGCGGCGCGCAGTGCCTGGCCGTCGACCCGGCGACGCCGGGGACGGGTACAGGTCATGTCCGCCCAGGAAAGCCCTGTGACGGGTTGACGAGGCGGCGCCCTTCTCGATCGCGTGGGGCCCGACACCACCCGAGCGTCCTGCCCGAATGGTCGGAGAAACGACTGGTCAAGCGTACCGAGAGCGCGACCCGGCGCGGCCGAACCGCTACGCCCCGCGCGACCGCGCCCTCACATCCGTGTGGCCACCGTGAGCAGATACTCCTTCTCGAAGCGTGCGCGGTCGGGCCCGCCGATGTTCCACTCGTCGCAGAAGCGATTCAGTGCGTCATCGAACTCCCTTTCGCGCCCGGTGCGCTGCGCGTTGGCCCGCGCGGCGATCGTCGGCCCGTAGCGTGCCTTGAAGTGCTCGCCGTAGTCGCGGGGATGTTTGAAGGCGGTGATCTCCAGGATGTCGCGCTCCAAGGTGTGCAGCTCGACGCGATCGCCCAGCAGTTCGCGGACGTGCTCCTCGCTGCCCCACAACGGCGGCGGCTGTGCGCCGGGCGGAGGCGGCGGGGCGAAGGGCTTCATCGTGCGAAACAACGCGCCGAGCATCCCCTCCGGCGTCCAGCTGAGCAGTCCGATGGTGCCCCTCGGACGGCATACCCGAACCAGCTCGTCGGCGACGTCTTGGTGGTGGGGGGCAAACATCGCGCCGATCGACGACATGACGACGTCGAACGCTCCCTCGTCGAACGGCAGGTGCTCGGCGTCGGCTTCGAGCCAGTCGAGCTCGAGCCCTTCGGCCTCCGCACGGCGACGGCCCGCCTCCAGCAGCTCGGGCGTCAGGTCGCTGGCGGCGACGCTGGCGCCCCGCTGCGCCGCCGGAATCGAGGCGTTGCCGGTGCCGGCAGCGACGTCGAGCACGCGCATCCCGGGACCGATGCCGCACGCTTCGACGAGCCGCGGCCCGAGCGGCAGGAGGAACGTCTCGACCATGGACGGGTAGTCGCCGGATGCCCACATCGCGCGGTGGCGCGACTTGAGCTCTGGGTCAGACACGGTGGACGTCAAGGCGTCGCTCCCTTCCTTGGGTGGTCGAGCCAACCGTACAGCGGCTCCGCCGCGAGGTGGGAAATGGTTGGGAAGCACCCGCAAGCCCGGGCGGCCTGCGATCGGCGAAGGCACCATGGCGTCAGATCTCCGTCGACCGCGCGACCACCTGGCGATGCACGAGGAGCCGGCGCAGTTGCCGTGGTGTCGAGCGACCATCGTGGGGACACGGTCACGTGTCGCGCTGTTGCTGGCACTCTGCCCTCGCGCCGCCTGAGCGCCGGCTCGGGTTGACACTAGGTCTGCTCACGCCTCGCGGTGGCGCCGCGGCGGCGAGCGTCCCGGCGGGGGTTTGTGGAGGATGGCCCTGGGGGCGGGGGGGAGAGGACGACGCTGTGAGGAGCTGGCCGCCACGGTGACGGCCTCGCCGTGGTGGAGGATCTCCAGCGCCTCTCCGTCAAGCAACTCGTACTGCGCGCCGTCCGGATCGACGTCGACGCGCAGGCGCCGGCCGCGGTAGAGCAGGCCGAAGGTCAGCCGGTCGAGTCGCGCCGGAAGCCGGGGGGCGAAGGCCAGGGTCTCGCCATGGTCGCGCATGCCGCCGAAGCCGGCGACGGCGACGAGCCACGTCCCCGCCAGCGCGGCGAGGTGCACGCCGTCGCGGGTGTTGTAGGCCAGGTCGCGCAGGTCGATGAAGGCCGTCTCGCCGAAGAGGTCGTAGGCGAGCTCGAGCTGGCCGACCTCGGCGGCGACGATGGCCTGGATCGCCGCCGACAGCGACGAGTCACGCACGGTGATGCGTTCGTAGTAGTCGAAGTCGCGGGCCTTCTGCTCGGCGTCGAAGTACTCACCGCAGGCGTACAGGGCGAAGACGAGGTCGGCCTGCTTGACGACCTGGCTCGAGTACAGCAGGTAGTTGTGGAAGTGCAGCAGCAAGGGATACTCGCCGGGCGGCGTGGTCTCGAAGTCCCATCGGCGAAGGCGCGTGAAGTTCTCGCTCTGGGGGGTCACCCCGAGGTCGGCGTCGAAGGGGATGACCATGGCCTGCGCGGCGGCGCGCCAGCCGGCGATCTCCTCCTGGTCGACGCCCAGCGTGGCGGCGCGCTGCGGGTGGCGGACGGCCACGTCGGCGGCCACCCGCAGGTTGCGGGCGGCCATGAGGTTGGTGTAGACGTTGTTGTCCCCCAGGGCGGTGTACTCGTCGGGCCCGGTGACGCCGTCGATGCGAAACTCGCCCTGGGCGCCGTGGTGGCCCAGCGAGCGCCACAGCCGGGCGGTGGCGACCAGCAGGTCCAGTCCGGGACCCTGCTCGAACTCCTGGTCTCCGGTGGCCGCCACGTAGCGGCGGACCGCGTCGGCGATGTCGGCGTTGAGGTGGAAAGCCGCCGTGCTGGCGGGCCAGTAGCCCGAGCATTCCTGGCCGCGGATGGTGCGCCACGGGAAGGCCACGCCCTCCAGCCCGAGCTCGCGGGCGCGCACCTCGGCGAGGTCCATCGTGGCGTGGCGCCAGCCCAGCGCATCGCGGGCGGCGTGCGGCGCGACGTAGGTGAGCACCGGGAGGGTGTAGGCCTCCATGTCCCAGAACGTGTTGCCGTCGTAGCCGCTGCCCGTCAACCCCTTGGCGGGGATCGCCCGCCGCTCCGCGCGCGCCCCCGCCTGCACGACGTGAAACACCCCGAAGCGCACCGCCTGCTGCAGGGCGGGATCGCCCTCGAGCTGGACGTCCGCAATCCCCCACACGCCGTCGAGGTACTCACGCTGGTCCCGCCGAAGCCCGTCCCAGCCCGTGCGCCGCGCCGCGGCGAGAGCCGCGTCGCCCTGGTCGCGCAGCGCGGGCAGCGATCGCCGGCTCGACCATCCGTAGGCCAGCAGCTTCACCACCCGCAGTGTCTGCCCAGGCTGCAGCTCGGTGCTGATCGTCACCCGGGCCAGGTCGGGCTCGCTCTCGCCGGCCGTCACCGTGCCCTCGGGGCCCTCCACGACGTGGTCCATGCCCGCCGCCATGCGCAGCCCGCTGGCGCGCGCCCGGTGCACCAGGCTGGCGCGCAGCTCGCTGTGGGCGTGATGCTCGGCCACCAGCGGCGCGCGCAACGCCGCCGCGGCCCGTGGGTCGTCCCTCTCCTCGGGGACGGGCTCGTTGGCCACGAGCTCGGACTGCAGGACGATGCGCGCCGCTCCGTCCAGCGGCTGCACCTCGTAGGCGATTGCGGCCACCGAGCGCTGGACGAAGGACACCAGCCGCGTCGAGCGCACCCGGACGCCTTGACCGGCGGGCGAGACCCACCCCACCTCGCGGCGCAGGACGCCGTCGCGCAGGTCCAGCACCCGCTCGTGACGCATGAGCCTGCCGTAGCGCACGTCGAAGGGCTCGTCGTCGACCAGGAGGCGGATGATCTTGCCGTCCGTGACGTTGATCATGGTCTGGCCGGCCTCCGGATATCCGTAGGCGGCCTCCGCGTAGGGCAGCGGGCGGACCTCGTAGAACGCGTTGAGATACGTCCCCGGCGCTCCGGAGGGCTCCCCCTCGTCCAGGTTGCCGCGCAGGCCGATGTGGCCGTTGGACAGCGCAAATATCGACTCTGTCTGGGCGACCAGCGCGAGGTGCAGCTCGCGCTCGGCGACGCTCCACGGCTCGACCGCGAAGACGTCCGGGTCGATCACGCTCGCTCCAACAGCTCGGCGAGATCCTGCACGACCACGTCGGCCCCCCGCCGGCGCAGCGCGTCGGCCTGCGCGCTGCGGTCGACGCCGACCACCCAGCCGAAGTCGCCGGAGCGGCCGGCCTCCACGCCGACCTGGGCGTCCTCGAAGACCGCTGCCTGGGCGGGTTCGACCCCCAGCACCCTGGCGGCGGCCAGGAAGGTGTCGGGCGCGGGCTTGCCCGCCAGGCCTTCGCGCTCGGCGACGATCCCGTCGATCCGCGCCTCGAAGAGGTGGTCGATCCCGGCGGCGAAGAGCACGTCCTGGCAGTTGGTGCTCGACGAGACCACCGCCCGGCGCAGCCCTTCGTCGCGCGCCTGCTCCACGAAGCGCACCGAGCCCTCGTAGGGCTCGACGCCCTGCTCGCGGATCAGCGCGAGCACCAGGTCGTTCTTGCGGGTGCCCAGCCCGTGGATGGTCTCGGCCTCGGGCGGATCGGCGGGCGAGCCCATGGGCAGCTCGATGCCCCTCGACCCCAGAAATGAGCGCACCCCGTCCAGCCGCGGCTTACCGTCCACGTACTCGTCGTAGTCGGTGGGGCGGTCGAAGGGATGGAAGGGCTCGCCCGTCCGCTCGGCCCGCTCGCGCAGGAACCCGTCGAACATCTGCTTCCAGGCCTGGGCGTGGACCTTCGCCGTCTGGGTGAGGACGCCGTCGAGATCGAAGAGGCACGCCCTGACGCCGTCGGGCAGGTTGAGCATGCTCCCGGCCTTCCCCGCCTGACGACGATCAAGACCTCGGGAGGCGCCGTGCCTGCGCTGCCCGACGGATCACCCGCGCCCGTGGGCCGGGAACTGCGCCACGGTCGCCAGATCGGCGGCCTCGCGCACCGAGGCCAGGCTCCTTCGCTGGGGCAGGAAGGCGTCGGTTGGCTGCTCGACTCGTCCCACGAGGGTGATGGGTATCCAGTCGCTGGCTGCGACCGGACTCAGACGCCCGGGGTCGACGATGCCCCAGCCAGCCCGCGGATCGGTCATACCAGTCGAAGAGATCGGCCATACGGTCCGAAGCGAATCGGCCACGAAGCTAAACAACCGACCACACGGCATATGGCTTCTGGGTCCATACGCACCCTCGGCCGTCACCTCGAGATCCCCGAGCGCACGCTGCGGCGAGCGGCGGCCCCAAAGGAGCACACGCTGGCCGAGGCCGCCGACGACGTGCATGCGCTTGTCGGGGGGTGGCTGCGCGAGCAGCTGGGCTCACGAGCCGTAGCCGAAGGCGCTGGGACGTGACGTCCTCGCCGAGCGCGCCGGCTTCATCCCCGCACGATCTCCGACCACCTCCATCATGGCTGCTGCCGACCATCCCGCCGGCCGTCCCCGCCGTTGTCGAGCGCGCGTCCTGGCTGGGCACGACGACGGGTTGAGCAGCAACCGACGCGCGCCGCCGAGGGGTGGTGTAAGAATGCCCGTGCCAGAGCCCCGCCGCGGGCGGGGGGAAGAGAGAAGAAGGCTTGGCGACGCACCTCCACGGAGCGGCACGAGATAAGCGGGTCCCCCTGGCTGCGGGCGGCTCCCCCCGCGTGGCGGTCGTCGCGGCGGTGACTCTGGTGGTCGCGTTGGGGCTGCCCGGCGGGTCGGCCTTGGCCGCCACGCGCTTCGCGTCCGCCGGTCGGATGGACACGGCGCGGCTACTGCACACCGCGACGCTCCTGCCCGGCGGCCGCGTCCTCGTGGCCGGCGGCTTCGGCTATCCCGGCTTCCTGCGCAGCGCCGAGGTGTACGACCCGGCCGCCAACGCCTGGAGCTCCACCGGGGCGATGCACGTCGCGCGCTTCGCCCACACGGCGACCGCGTTCCCGTGGGGTGCCGTGCTCGTAGCGGGCGGCGCCAACTACGAGCGTAAGTGGCTGCGTGACGCCGAGCTGTACGACCCGGGCAGCGGACGGTGGTTTCCCGCCGGGCGACTGGGCAAGGCGCGCGCCAACGCCCTGGCCGCTCCTCTTCCCGACGGTCGGGTGCTGGTGGCCGGCGGCCTGGGTCGCGGCAGCGCCACGCTGCGATCCGCGGAGGTCTACGACCCAAAGGTCGACCGCTGGTCGGCCGCCGGCAGCCTCCGCAACGGCCGCTACCACGCGACCGCGACCACGCTACGCGACGGGCGCGTGCTGGTCGTCGGCGGCCGGAGGACGTCGGGCGCCCGCCTGTCGACCGCCGAGCGCTACGACCCCCAGCGTGGCCGGTGGACGAGCGCGGGCCGCCTGAAGGGCGCCCGTGACAACCACGCGGCCACGCTGTTGGGCGACGGCCGGGTGCTGGTGACCGGCGGGGGTAACCGTGTCAAGGGCTTCACCGGCAGCGTGCGCGTCTACGACCCGGTGCGCAATCGCTGGCGCAGCGCGCCGCCCATGCGCCGCGCGCGGGGATTTCACTCCGCCACGCTGCTGGCGGACGGCCGCGTCCTCGTGGCGGGCGGCTTTGACGACCGCGGCACGGTGGCCACCGGCGAGGTCTTCGATCCCCGACGAAACCGCTGGTCGCTGGTGGAGCGGATGCGCACCTCACGGTCGCGCCACACCGCGACGCTGCTGGGCGACGGCCGGGTGCTGATGGCCGGAGGCGGGCGCTGGTCGGGAGCGATCCTGGCCAGCGCGGAGCTGTCGCGCGCCAGGCCGGTGCGCTGAGTTGCACGTGATGAGCGAGGAGAGTCCATGGGCGTGAAGGGCAAGGGCAGGTACCTGGTGGCGGCGGGAGTCGGGGCGGTGCTGGCCACCGGCGGCGCCGCGCTGGCGGCGTCGGGCGGAGACCAGCCGCCGGTGCACGAGCCGGTCCCCGGCCACACCGAGCTCCGCGCTCCCGAAGGGGCCGTGGCGCGGGCGGCGGCGACGAGCCCGCGCCCGGACTACCGGGAGTTCGCCAAGGGCGTCGACCCCTACAAGGAGACGGGCGTGACGCTCGTCTGCCCGCGCGCGGCCCCCCGCGCAATGGGTGGGTACTTCGGCACCGAGTCCAAGGCGGGCCGCGGACGGGTTCTCATGACCAACTCCAATCCGGTGGGCCGCGAGGGACGGCGCTGGGACGTGGGCGTCGTCAGCACCGCCCCCAAGCGCGTGAAGGTCTTCTTCGGGGTGGTGTGCGCGCGGTGAGGTTGGAAGACCGTTCGAGTATCGGGTCATGGACTTGACAAGCAGGAGTAGTGTCACACAGCGGGTTTCACGTTGTACTTCTTACCGTTCAAGTGAGGGAGAAGGGGACGCATGAGTACCAGAGGCCTTGATCGGGCCCGAAGCAGCCGAAGGATCGCCTCGCTGGCGGCCAGCGGGGCGCTGGCCGCGGGGACCGCCCTGTTGGCGGTCCCGGCATTGGCGGGCGCCGGACCGGCCGACCGCGGGACGCCGGAGGGTCACACCGTTGTCACGAGCCCGGAGTCCGCCGGCTCGCACGCCCCGAAGGCGCAGGCCTCGAGGCATTCCACGAGCGTCGCGCCGGCTCAGGCACCGCCGCGCTACGTCCCCCCGCTGCACGGCACCGTGCCCCACGGGCAGGGGACGATCGGCGTCGTCGACGTCACCCCCGATCCCCAGCGCCCGCTCGCGGGTGACCCGACGGGCAACCAGAGCGGCGAGGAGATCGTCCTCGGTCGTGCGCGCGGCGAGGAGCGCTCGCCGGGCGAGTACCACGGCCATATCACCATCCTCAGCCTGTTTGGCAACGAGATCCTCGGCATCGACACCATGGAGGGCCAGAGCCGCTCGGGACCCCTCGATGCGGCTCAGCGGCAGGTGCTCGACCAGCTCTGCTCCAGCTCGGGCGGCCAGACGTGCCTCAACGTGCTGCGGGCGGACTCGAACACGACCGACAGCGGATCGTTCAACTTCTTCCAGATCGCGTCGGCCGTCGTCGGGGGCAACCAGGGCCTGAGCGTCAGGGCGGCCACCTCGGAGGGGAACGTCTTCCGCTCCGACCAGGCCGGTAACCCGGTGGCCACCGGGGCGTGTCAGACCGGGTTCGGCGGCTCCGAGGCGGCCAACGTCATGGCGGGCGGGGGCGCCGTCGCCGACGCGCTCACCGCGAGCAGCCGGACGATCGCCTGTCGCAACATGGCGGCGGTCGTGGAGGTCGCCGGGCGGGTTCTCGGGCTCGGCGTGTTGAGCGGGCTCGTCGACGCCAACCTCGGTGGGGTCCTGCCCCTGCAGCAGCAGGGCGGGGTGCCCCTGCCCGCGCCCGGCTGCGGCGACGGGACGGCCAACGTGGAGACCGGCGTGCCCACGCTGCTGCCGATCATCTGCAACGCCACCGACGTGGAGGGCACCCAGGCCGCCTCGCCCTACGCCGTCCGCGAGGCGCTGACGCTCTTCGCCCTGCGCACCGGGGACAACGCCACCCTCAAGGTCACCGCCTCGGCCGCCGAGTCACTGGCCCAGGCTCCGCCGGAGGACGGCGCGCCGCCCGTAACCCCGCGCCAGGACGATGACGACGACGACGGCGACGACGGCGACGCGGCCGATGAGGGCGACGAGGGCGACGCCGGAGACGACCAGGGCCCCGGTGACGCCGGGGACGCCGGGCCGTCTGGTGCTGACAGCGGGCCAGGCGGTCGTGGCGCCCGCGGCGACGCAGCAGAGTGTGCGGACGGGATCGACAACGACGGCGACGGGCGGATCGACTTCCCGAACGACCCCGACTGCGAGTCCCGCCAGGACGACTCCGAGGCTGGCGCGCGGGTCGCGGGGCTGCCCTTCAGCGGGGCCGACAGCGTGGGGCCGGCGGTTGGCGGCCTGATGCTGCTGGTCGGCGGGCTCCTACTGCGCCGCCGGGCGCGGGCGGGTGGCGCCGAGGGCTGATGGGGGCTCGAGGGCTGATGCCTCTCCCTCGCCGCGGCACGGGAGCAAAGGGGGCGCCGGAGCACCGGCGCCCCCGGCGCGCCCGCCTGATAGCTCTCGCGGGGTCCGTCCTGGCGGCGGCCGGTCTAACCGTCCTGGTGCTGTGGGGGGCTGCGCTGGTCAGCGGCCCGTCGGCACCGGAGGGGCAGTCGGCGAGGGCCTCGGGAGGGGGCGCGGCGTGGATGCGCTTCAAGGTCACCGACCGCAAGCTCGCCGTGCAGCTCTCCTATCCGCTGACCTGGGAACGGCGCTCCAAGGACGGGGTGACGCGACTGAAAAGCCCCGACCGCAGCATGACGATCGCGATGGCCTCGCCGGTCGGCCCGGGGAATGTACGCCAGGTCCGCAGCGACACCGAGCGTGCCCTGCGCGAGGCCTACGGTCCCGCGCGCGTGGTGGCCCGCGGCCGTGGCCTGGTGAGCCGCCAGCCCGCCCTGGCCACCGAGTTCGCCGCGACCGACCGCCGCGGCCGTCCGCTGCGCATCCTCTCGATCGTCGCGTCCAGCGGCTTTCGCACCTACAGCCTGGCCCTCTTCAGCAACCCGCGCCCGGATCTGCGGCGCTACACCGAGGCGCAGATGATCCTGCGCTCCTTGCACTTCATTCGCCCCAGCGGGAGCAGCTGAGGCCCTGCGGCGAGGGGCTTTGCCCGAGACCTCGATTCGCCCGCGCGGGGCGGCCCCCGTCGGCTGCGGGTGCTTGAGGGAGCCGCGCCCCCGATGACTTCCTCCGCCCGCGGGGGTCCTATCCGGTGATGACCGCCTCGCCGCCACCGGCGATCACCTTCACGATCCGCGGCCCGCTCGCGCGCTCCGACCTGCCCGGCCTGTGCGAGCGCGTCTGCGCGCTGCTGGAGCGCAGCGGTGGCGCCATCGCCCTCTGCGACGTGCACGGCGTGGCCGCCGACGCGGTGACGGCCGACGCCCTCGCGCGGCTGGAGCTCGCCGCGCGGCGCCACGGCTGCCGGGTCAGGATGCGCCGAGCCTCGCCCGAGCTGCGCGAGCTGCTGGACTTCATGGGCCTGCGCGACGTCCTGGCGGAGTGACGGGCGCTACGCGTCGAGGCGCGGCGGGAGGCCGAAGCGCGGGAAGATCGTCCCCGTGGCGAGGAAGAAGGTGAACTCGACGATCCGCCCGTCCTCGATCTCAAGGACCTGCAGCGCCCACGGCTCGTAGCCGCTGCCGTCCGCGCTGGGCTTGTACTGCCCGAAGGCCGGCGAACCGTTGGCGGCGACGGTCGGGATCACCCGGGAGCCGCGGCAGCCGGCGCCCTTGCCGACCCACCAGGCGAGGATGTCGTCGCGGCCGCGCAGCCACAGCTCGTAGGGCGGCATCGACTGCGTCGCGTCCTCGTGGATGAGGGAGGTCAGCGCGTCCATGTCGTAGCGCTCGAAGGCCTCGACGTACCGCGCGAGCATCTCGCTGTCCGCGTCGTCGACCGACGGCGACGTGTCGGTGGCGCTGAGCTCGCCGGCCTCCAGCGTGGCCCGTGCGCGCTGCAGGGCGCTGTTGACCGAGGCGACGCTCGTCTCGAGCAGCTCGGCGACCTCGCTGGCCTTCCAGCGCAGCACCTCGCACAGGAGCAGCACCGCGCGCTGGCGCGGCGGGAGGTGCTGCAGCGCCGCGACGAACGCGAGGCGGATCGTCTCGCGCGACTGAGCGACCTCCGCGGGATCGTCCGCGTCAGAGACGACGAGGTGATCGGGCACCGGCTCGATCCACGTGACCTCCGGGAGGATCTCCCCGATCGGCCCGTGGGGCGAGCGCGCCTCGCCGAGGTCCATCGGCCGCGCGCGCCGCTCGCGCCCGCTGAGCATGTCGAGGCACACGTTCGTCGCGATCCGGTACAGCCAGCTGCGCAGCGCCGCGCGACCCTCGAAGCGGTCGAGGCTGCGCCACGCGCGCAGAAGCGCGTCCTGGACGGCGTCCTCGGCCTCGAAGGGCGAGCCGAGCATGCGGTAGCAGTGCGCCGTCAGCTCCCGGCGGTGGTGCTCGAGCTCCTCGAAGGGCGGACGGGCGGTGAGCGACTCGGCCTCCACGGTGGCCATGCTAACCCCGCGCCGGGCGCCGTGGGCGGAATCTATGGGGGTCAGCCGACCGGCTCGCCGTCGGCCGCGCTGCGCAGCGCGGCGATGTCGAGCTTGCGCATCCCGAGCATCGCCTTCATCGCGCGCTCGGCGCGGCTGGGGTCCGGATCGGCGAACAGCTCGTCCATTCCGGTCGGCACGACCTGCCAGGACAGGCCGTAGCGGTCCTTCAGCCAGCCGCATGGGCCCTCCTCGCCCCCCTCGGACAGCCGCTCCCAGTAGAAGTCGATCTCCTCCTGGGTCTGGCAGGTGACCATGAGCGAGACGGCCTCCGTGAACGAAAACTGCGGGCCGCCGTTGATGGCGACGAACCGCTGGCCGTCCAGCTCGAACTCAACGGTCATCACCATGCCGGCCGGTCGGGGCCCGACCTCGGTGTAGCGGGCCACGTGCACGATGCTCGAGTTCTCGAAGACCGACGTGTAGAAGCCCGCGGCCTCCTCGGCCTCGGTGTCGAACCACAGGTTCGGGGTGATCCTCTGCGCCATGACGAGCCCTTCCTCTCGTAAGCGGGAACGAGCTTCCCGCGGCGGATACTTGCACCTGTAGACCGCCGGGCCACGAGGAACTCATCGCTTTGGCTGCCGCCATCACCGCCCCGGCCTCGCCGCCTCCCCGACCACCGGCCGCGACGGGACGATGCGGTGCAGTTGGCCATCGATGGTGGTCGCGTACAGCTCGCCGTCCAGCCCTTCGCCCAAGGAGGTCAGATTGGGCAGGCGGGGTTCCTCCTGGCGCAGGTCGGTGGCCCGGCCGTCGACGGGCTTGAAGGACCAGATCGTGCCGCGGCAGAAGTCGCCGAAGACGTAGCGTCCCCGCAGGGCGGGGATGCCTCTGCCCCGATACACGTAGCCGC
>DASZCY010000166.1:0-4620 GCA_035942615.1 Solirubrobacteraceae bacterium
TTGATGTTCCGGGCGTGCGAGCTGGTGGTGGTCAACAAGATCGCCCTCCTGCCCCACCTTGACTTCGACCTCGAGCGCTTCCTCCACCACGTCGACGCGGTCAACCCCGGGGTGCGCACGATCCTCACCAGCGCGCGCACCGGCGAGGGCATCGACGAGCTGCGCGCGTGGATGGAGGCAGTGTCGGCACGGGTCGCGACAACGGCATGAGGCAGGTCCGCGCGTCTGGCGGGCTGCCCGCACCGATGTCGCGCCGCCACCGGCTCAGGCAGGCGCTGACTCCCCAGGAGTGGCGTCGCGCGGCGGCGCTCGCGGCGGTGATCCTCGGCCTGCATGCCATCGGCTTCGGGCTGCTGGTCCTCAGCGCCTCCCAGGACCTCGCGCTGGGGACGGGAGCAGTCTTCGGCGTCGCCCTGGGCACCACGGCCTACGCCCTGGGCGCGCGTCACGCCTTCGACGCTGATCACATCGCCGCGATCGACAACGTGACGCGCAAGCTGATCAACGACGGTCAGCGCCCCCTGAGCGCCGGATTCTTCTTCGCCCTGGGCCATGCGACCGTCGTCTTCGTCCTGGCTGCCCTGCTGGCGGTCGGCATCCGGGGGCTCGGCAGTGCGGTGGCGGACGACAGCTCCGCCCTGCAGCAGGTGACCGCTGCGCTCGGGCCGACCGTCGCAGGGGTCTTCCTCCTCCTGATCGGGATCCTGAACCTGATCGTCTTGGTGGGGCTCCTGCGGATCTTCCTACGCATGCGCCGGGGCCAGTACAGCGAGCCCGAGCTCGAGGAGCAGCTCGACCGGCGCGGCTTCGTCAACCGCTTCTACGCCAGGGCCACCCGTGCCATCGGCAAGCCCTGGCAGATGTATCCGCTGGGCCTGCTCTTCGGCCTGGGCTTCGACACCGCCACGGAGATCGCGCTGCTGGCCACGGCGGGCGCCGCCGCGGCGGGGAACCTGCCGCTGTACGCGATCCTGTGCCTCCCGATCCTGTTCGCGGCCGGCATGTCGCTGTTCGACACGCTCGACGGCGCCTTCATGAACTTCGCCTACAGCTGGGCGTCCTTCAAGCCGGTGCGCAAGGTCTTCTACAACCTCACGATCACCACGCTCTCGGTGCTCGTGGCGCTGGTCGTCGGTCCCATCACGCTGGTCTCGGTGCTGTCGGACAAGCTCAGCCTCGACGATGGGGTCATAGGCGCCATCGCCCGCCTGGAACTCGAGTACGTCGGCTTCGTGATCGTCGGTCTGTTCGTCGTGGCCTGGGCCATCGCGCTCGCCGTCTGGCAATTCGGGCGCATCGAGCAGCGATGGTCGGCCCGGCTCCCGCAGGCAGAGTCGCCCTGAGGCATCCTGTCCGAAGACCTCCGGGCGCTCAGTCCGGCAGCACGTGCTGGCTGACCGGCACGCCGAAGCGCTCGCGGGCGGCCTCCCAGACGTCGTCCTCGCGGTAGCGCTGCTCGTCGCGCGGGTGGACGAAGACGGCCACGCGGTCGGCCGGGAAGGTGGCCAGCGCGTCCTGCAGCGCGGTGAGCGGCTCGCTCTCGCCGGTGTCGGCCTCCGCGAGCTCGGCGCCGGCCTCCTCGGCGGCGCGCCCGGTGCCCGCCGCCGCCTCCTGGGCCTCGGCGATGGCCTCGTCGCTGTCGGACATCCAGAAGGCGATCGGCGACTCGTTGAGCGCCGGCGCGACCACGCGCACCTCGGCGCCCTCGATTTCGTCGCCCAGCTCATTGCGCAACATCTCGGCGTCGACCGCCTCGGGGGCGAGCACGAGCAGCCTCATGCCACCACCGCCCGGTCGGCCGACGTCGGCCCGATGTGGAGGTGGGACCTCTGCTCGTCGCTGACGTACACCATCGCCTCTCCTCGGTCGTAGTCTGCCGGCGGGACCCTACCCGGAGGAGGCCGCCGCGACCGGCCGCGGCGGCTAGGCCAGACGCTTGCGCAGCACCGGCTCGAGACGCGGTGCCGCATCAGACCCGGCGGCGCGCTCCAGCAGCAGGTCGATGCGCCGCCCCTCCACGCTCAGCGTGGCCAGCTGGTTGTCGAACCACGGGCCGCCGCCCACCTCGCTCCACGTCACCACGGGAGAGCGCACCCCCGCCGCCCGCGCCAGCGCGCGGGCCAGGGCGGTCGCCGGACGCGAGCGCGCCATCCGCATCGCCCACTGCTCGGGAGCGCTCAGCGGATTGTGCACCGGAGAGCACACCGCCTGCCACACGCTGCTGCGCACGGGCTCACCGCCGCCCTCGGGGAGGGTGACCTCGGCCAGGTAGGCGTGGTGCACGTCGCCCGAGAGCGTCACCACCGAGGCGGGCGCGACGCCCCGCTCGCCGGCGCCCACCGCGCGCTGCAGCTCTCCCAGGCGCACAAAGGAGCTCTGGAAGGCGGCCCAGTGCTCGAGGTCGATCGCCTGGCGCAGGCGCTCCACCGCGCGGGCGGCTCGCCGGCCCCACGCCCCGGCGCACACGGCCTCGCTCCAGGCCTCCAGGTGGTGCACCGCCGGCGCGACCAGCCAGGGCAGCGAGGTGGCCAGCAGCAGGTGGTCGTAGCCGCCGGTGGCCTCGCGCTCCAGCCACGCCCACTCCTCCTCGTCGAGCATGGAGCGCCGGTCCTCGTCAAGCACCCGCCCCGCCCGCGAGTCGATGGTCACCAGTCGCGTGAAGCCCAGGTCACGCCGGTAGCTCCATCGGTAGCACGCCGGATCGCGGTCGGCGCGGTGGGCGAACTCGCGCAGCAGCGGGCCGGCGTCCTCGGCTTCGCGCACGGCGGCGAACAGCTCCTCGCGCTCGTGCTCGTCCGGGCTGAGATTGCCCAGGTGCTGATAGACCCAGTAGGACATCAGCGCGCTCACGATGTGGCCCTCCCACCAGTCCTCGCGGCGGCGGTCGGCCACCCAGGAGGCCGACAGATTCCAGTCATCGTGGACGTCGTGGTCGTCGAAGATCATCGCCGTCGAGACCGTCGACAGCAGCCAGCGCAGGCATGGCTCCTGCCAGGCCTCGCGGTACAGGCGGGTGTACTCCTCGAAGCCCCACACCCGCGGGCCGGGCGGCTTGTCGAGATCGCGCCGCGAGGCCAGGAACTGGCGCGTGGCCACCGACACGTCGTCGGCATAGACCTGGTCGCCCAGCAGCAGCAGGAGATTCGGCCACTGATCGGGGTCCTGCGCGCTCATGCGCTGGGCCAGCGCCTTCAGCGCGTCCACCCCCCGGCCAGGAACCGGCGCCCGGCACGAGCCGAAGGCCACGCGCAGCGGGCGGTCGGTGGGGAAGGTGCGAAACCGCCCGCCGGGGAACGGCGAGTCGTCCCGGGGCCAGACCCGCTCGCCGTCCAGGCGCACGTCATAGTCGTACCAGCGCCCGGACTCGAGGCCGTGGGGCCGCACCAGCGCGTAGTGGTGGCCCTCGACGTGGAAGGTCCGCTCGCGCGCCCCCAGCACCTCCACCATGCAGGCTTCGTCGGTCTCCACCCACACCACGGCGTCCGTCTCCCCGACGTAGCGCAGCAGGGGGCCGAGGATCAGCGCGGGCATGGGCGCATGCTAGATCCGGGCGGCGACGAGGGCTGTCACCCGGCGACGCAGGAGAGCCGGGGTGGGCCGGTGGGCAAGGCGGCGAGCAACTCCCGAGCCCGCGGCTGGTTACAGTGCAGAGGAGCTGCGTGGACGCCTCGGTGCTGGAAGCCACCGCAGGTCTTGGCCGCAAGACGGTACCGTCGCGGCTGATGCGCCTGCGCTCCGATGAGCAGCTGCTGGTCGCCTTTCGCACCGGCAGCGAAGCCGCCTTTGCGGCGATCCACGATCGCTACCGCCAGCGGCTGCTGGCCTACGCACGCCAGATGCTCGGTGGCTCGCGCCAGGACGCCGAGGACGTGCTTCAGGACGTCTTTCTGCGCGCCTACGCGATGCTGCGCACGGACGGGCGCGCGGTGGTGCTGCGCCCGTGGCTGTACCGGGTGGCCCACAACCGCTGCGTGGACCAGCTCCGCCGCCCCGCCCCCGCGCCGGTGGAGATCGGCGAGGACAGCGTGGGGGAGCGCCCGTCGGCTTCCCTGCCCGACCCGATCGAGTCCGCCCAGCGCCGCGAAGAGCTCGCGCGCCTGGTGGTCGACATCCGCCGCCTGCCCGAGCAGCAGCGCTCGGCGCTGCTCATGCGCGAGATCGACGGCATGAGCTACGGCGAGCTAGCCGGGGCCCTGGAGGTCTCGATGCCCGCGGTGAAGTCGCTGCTCGTGCGCGCGCGTATGGGCCTGGCCGAAGCGGGCGAGGCTCGCGACGCCGCCTGCGGGGACATCCGCGCCGACCTGGCCGACAGCCACGATCGCGGGGTGCGCATCAGCGGGCACGCCCGCCGCCACCTGCGCGACTGCGACGGGTGCACCCGCTTCCGCGTGGCGCTGCGCGCCACGTCAGCCGCCATGGGCGCGCTGGTACCCGGAGGGCCGGGACCGTTCGCCGCGCTGGCCCAGGCGATCGGACTGGGCGGGGGGGGCTCGGGAGCGGTTGCCGGGGGTGGCTGGTCGGCGGTGGGGAGCGCGGGAGGGATGATCAAGGTGGCCGCGCTGGTCGGGACGGCCGCCATCGCCGCAGGCGGAGCCGGGACGGCGGGGCTCGGCGGGGGGC
>DASZCY010000167.1:0-2237 GCA_035942615.1 Solirubrobacteraceae bacterium
GCCCTGCGCAGCGCACGGGCCAGCTCGGCGGTCAGTTGCTCGACGTCGGCCTGCTCGGCCGGGCCCCGCCGACGGGCCACCACGACCGCCGCGAGCCCGCCAGCGAGAAGGGCACCCCCCACTCCTAGGACCCCCGGCGCCGTCCCGGCGCCTGCTCCGCTGCCATCCGCCTCGGGGGCCGGCGCGCGGACCGGAGCCGGCTGCTCGACGTCGGGCCGCGAGGTCGAGGAGCCGTCGTCCGCGCCGGCCGGGCTTCGCGGGCCCGCAAGGGGCGCGCGCCCGCGCGCGGGCGCGCCGGCCGGCGTGGGATCGAGCGTGACCCATCCGATCTGTGGGAGCCACGCCTCGACCCATGAGTGGGCGTCGACGTCGCGCACGACCCACTCGTCTCGCACGGGATCCCTGACGCCCGGGGAGAACCCCGAGGACACGCGCGCGGGGACCCCGCCCATGCGCAGCAGCAGCGCCATCGCGCCCGAGAATTGCTGGCAGTAGCCCTCCCGGTCCTCGAAGAGGAAGGCCTCCAGCGGGACGGGGCGCTGCGGCGGCGTCTCGGTGTAGATGAACTTCGCGGCGAACAGGCGCCGGATCGCGCGCGCCATGGCGTAGGGCGTGTCGGCGCGGGCACGCAGACGCTGGGCCAGGCGGTAGGTGCGCTGGTAGGCGGAGCCCTCGAGCAGCTCGTCACCGCTGGCCACGCTGCCGTCCGCGGCGATCGCCGCAGCGCCCCGGGCATCCGAGGCCGTGGGCTCGCGCCCCAGGGCCTGCTGGCTCCAGGTGGGGAAGATGATCGTGGCGGTGCGCCGGGGATCGATCTCGCCGGTGGCCCGATCCACCAGCCGCGGCCCCCCGAGGCTCGCGGGCAGGGCCATGGACCTCGCCTCGGGGAACGCGTCGGGGTAGGCGCTCGGGGCCTCCGCCAGCTCCCGGGGCCGGGGGTCGGGCACGTAGACCTCCGCGGTGTAGGTCTGGCCATCTCTCAGCGGACGCCGCCCCGTACCAAACAGACCGGGGCCGGAGGGCGCGGGCTTGCGCGAGGGGCTGCGCACGCGCAGCGCGGTGCCCGCGGTGACAAAGAGGCTGGTCTGCAGGTCGCGCACGGTCACATCCATACGCGAGCGCCACTGCGGACGGGGTCGGCCCGCGAGGGGTACGTCGGCAGACGGGCTCTCGCGGGGCTCGGTGCGCCAGCGCAGCCCGTCGAAGGCGCTCAGGTCGACGGCCTTCCAGTACAGCTCTCGCTCGCTGCGGATGCGCAGCACCTCACGGCCGTCGCGCGGCCAGTTCAGCGGTCCGTAGGAGTGGTTCCAGTCAAAGCGCGTGGCCGCGCCTCCCGACAGGGTGGTGGCGACCGCCTCGACGTCGACCATCGGGCGACCGGCGTCCACGCCCGGCGCGATCACCACCGCGGCGGCTATGCCGCCTGCGACCAGCAGTCCGGCTGACCGGACCCGGCCGCGCTCGACGCGCTCGAGCCATAGTCCGGCGACCAGCAGCAGCGTGAAGGCCACTCCGGACAGCCAGGCGGAGGCGGGGGGCAGCTGCACCACGGGCACGGCGTAGAGGGCGCCCAGCGCGGTGAGGGCCACGAGCGGTGAGGGCAGCCCCCCGTCGTGGCGGCGGCCGAAGGCGCCGGCGACGGCCAGCACCGGCAGCGCGAGGCCGCCGGCCAACAGCACGCTCTGGGTCCAGGGCTCGGCGTCCTGGTAGGGGATCGGCGCGCTGGCCACCGTGCTGACACCCTGGGCCAGGCCGCCGAGCAGGGCGCTCCACGCCCCGGGCGCCAGAAGGTGCGGGGACACCCCGGCGAGCAGGAGCAGCATGCCGGCGGCGAGCGGTGCGATCGCGAGGGACGCGAGAAGGCGTACCGCCGCGCGCCGGCGGCGCACGGCGAGCAGGATCCCCCCGATTGCCACGGCGACGCCCACGCCGCCCAGCATGGTGGCCGGTTGGGCGGGGCTGACGAGCTGGGCCCAGTGCAGGGCGCCGAAGACGGCGAGCGCGATGAGCGCGAAGGCCCGGCCCGCCACGGGCGGGAGGAGCGCTCGGCGGCGAGGGCGGTGGCGCCGGGCGGGTGGGCGGACGCTCACCGGGCGGCCTTCCGTCGGCGGCCGACCGCCCGGGTCGGGCGGACGGCGAGGTCGTAGCCGGTGCAGCCTGCCACCGGGAAGGCGAGGCGCGAGACGCCGGGCGGCGGCGCGGCGCCGGGGATCACCAGCAGGCGCACCGCGCCGGCG
>DASZCY010000168.1:0-2138 GCA_035942615.1 Solirubrobacteraceae bacterium
GTGCCGATGCTCGACGAGCTGATCCAGCTCTCGGCCGCCCACGGCGCGCGCGAGGTGATCATCGGCATGGCCCATCGCGGGCGGCTCAACGTCCTGGCCCACAACCTCGGCCGGCCCTACGACACGATCTTCGCCGAGTTCTAGGGCGCATCGACGCTTGAGGCGGTCACCACGATCCCCCAGGGCGGCACGGGCGACGTCAAGTACCACCACGGCGCGCAGGGCTCCTACCAGGTGGCCAGCGGCGACTCCGTGCTGGTCAACCTGGAGTCCAATCCCAGCCACCTGGAGTTCGTCCACCCGGTGGTGGTCGGCGCCTCGCGCGCGGCGCAGACCACCCGCCAGGGCCCCCACGCCCAGCAGGACACCAACGCCGCGGTGCCCGTGGTCCTTCACGGCGACGCGGCCTTCCCGGGCCAGGGCGTGGTGGCCGAGGCGCTCAACCTCCAGGCCCTGGACGGCTACAAGGTCGGCGGCACCGTCCACCTGATCCAAAACAACCAGGTGGGCTTCACCACCGACCCAGACGACGCGCGTTCCACCCGCTGGGCGTCGGACCTGGCCAAGGGCTACGACGTGCCGATCATCCACGTCAACGCCGACGACGTGGAGGCCTGCATCGCGGCCCTGCGCCTGGCCTTCGCCTTCCGCGAGGAGTTCGGCCATGACGTGCTGATCGACCTCATCGGCTACCGGCGCTTCGGCCACAACGAGGCCGACGAGCCCGCTTACACCCAGCCCGAGATGTACGCGCACATCAAGAGCCACCCGCGCGTGGCCGACCTGTGGGCCGATCTGCTGGTCGCGCGCGGCGCCGTCAGCGCCGAGGAGGTCGAGGAGCGCAAGGCCAACGTGTGGGCCGAGCTGACACGCATCCACCAGCAGCTCAAGGACAAGATCAAGGCGGCGGTGGAGGCCGGCCAGGTCGACCAATCCACCGGGGAGTACCAGCTCGACCGCTCCCCGAGCCCGGACATCAAGACGGCGGTCTCCGAAGAGCGCCTGCGCTCCCTCAACGACGAGCTGCTGGCCGTACCCGAGGACTTCACGGTTCACCCCAAGCTGGCCCGGCAGCTCGAGCGCCGGCGCACCGCCCTGGGCCCGGAGGGCGGGATCGACTGGGCGCACGCCGAGGCGCTTGCCTTCGCCACGCTGCTGACCGAGGGCATCCCCGTACGCCTCACCGGCCAGGACTCCGAGCGCGGCACCTTCTCCCAGCGCCACCTCGTGCTCCACGACGCCAAGACCGGCAGGTCGTCCTCGCCCATCCAGCGTCTGCCCGGCGCGCTCGCTCCCTTCGAGCTGCACAACTCGCCGCTCAGCGAGATCGCGTGCATGGGCTTCGAGTATGGCTACAGCGCCGAGGCGCCCGAGACGCTGGTGCTGTGGGAGGCCCAGTTCGGAGACTTCGTCAACGGCGCACAGGTCATCATCGACCAGTTCATCGTGTCGGGGCTGGCCAAGTGGGGCCAGACCTCGCGCCTGACGCTGTTGCTGCCCCACGGCTATGAGGGATCGGGCCCCGAGCACTCCTCCGGGCGCCTGGAGCGCTTCCTCGCGCTGGCCGCCGAGGGCAACCTGCGCGTGGCCAACCTCACCACCCCCGCGCAGTACTTCCACCTGCTGCGCCGCCAGGCGCGCGTGGCCAAGCAGCGCCCGCTGGTCATCATGACCCCCAAGTCGCTGTTGCGCCTGCCCCAGGCCACCAACCGCATCGAGCACCTGACCGGCGCTCGCTTCTTTCCCGTGCTGGGCGAGCCGCGGGTGCCGATGGAGAAGGTCACCCGCCTGATCCTGTGCACCGGCAAGATCTACTACGACCTGGTCGGCCACGAGGACCGCGCGGGGAACGAGGGCGTCGCGGTGGGCCGCGTGGAGCTGCTCTATCCCTTCCCCGAGGCGCAGATCGGCGAGCTGGTGGGCACCTACCCCAACCTCAGGGAGGTCGTGTGGGTCCAGGAGGAGCCGCGCAACATGGGCGCCCGCGCGCACATGTCCCCGCGCCTCATGCAGATCCTCCCCGAGCACCTGGCCTTCGGCTACATCGGCCGGCCCGAGCGCGCCTCACCGGGCGAGGGCTATCCCGCCGCCCACGTGGAGGAGCAGTCGCGCGTCATCCGCACGGCGTTGGACCTCTC
>DASZCY010000169.1:0-4714 GCA_035942615.1 Solirubrobacteraceae bacterium
AAAGGCCAGCGCGAAGAGGAAGCCGACCGCCAGGCCGGCCAGCGCCCAGGCAAACACCAGGCCGGCGCGCTGGCCGGCGCGGCTGACAAGAGGGTCCTCGGCGGCAGCGGCCGGGGCGGCGGCCTGCTCGAGGGCGATGGCCTCGTCGAGGCGCGGCTCGGCGCCCACGAAGGCGACGGTGCCGGCGACCAGCCCGGCCAGCAGGCCGGCGGCCAGCCACCACAGCAGCAGGGAGCGCGACATGGGCGTCGGAAAAGCGCCGCGCTAGTGGCAGGGCACGCCGAACACATGCCGTCCGTCGTGCATCCGCTCGTGCAGCAGGGCGCCGGCCTGCGAGATCTGGCCCTGGTCGCAGCTGACCAGCCACAGCACCAGGAGGGCCAGGCCCCCCAGGAGGAAGGCCGGTCGCAGGTCCCGGAGGGGGATGGGCTGGATGACGGTGGTGTCCACGGGGACCTCCTCGGGATTGCGCGTCCCGCTCGAAAGGCTTGGTCACAACGGGAGGTGAAGTTCCTGACTCCCGGGCCGCCGCGAGGGTGGCCCGGTCACAGTGGCGCGACCGTGCCGGAGTTCCACCGGCTTCCTCATGCCGTTGTGCTGACGCCACGACACTATCGACCGCCGCGCGCGAGCGCCAACCGGGTGTGGCTCAGGCGGCGGCGGCTCGCGCGGCGCGCCCGGCGTCGCGTGCACGGGCGGTGCGCTCGCCGGAGCGGGCGAGGCCCAGCCCGACCACCACGAGCACGCCGCCGAGGGCGAGAAAGGCGAGGTCCCAGCCCAGCGGCGCGCCGAGGTCGTCGCGGACGTGGTGGAGGGTGAGGATGTGGTGGTCGACCACGCCCTCGACGAGGTTGAACGCGCCCCAGCCCGTCAACAGCATGCCCACGTGCGCTCGCCACGGCGGGGCCAGCTCACCGCGCTGCCAGGCCCGCACGGTGAGAAGCATCCCGCCCACGACCAAGAGCCAGGTGGCGGCGTGAAAGAACCCGTCCACGAGGGTGTTGGTCTCCAGCCCGGCCAGCATTCCGGCGGGGTACGCACCGGTGTCGGTGAGCATGTGATGCCACTGGAAAATCTGGTGAAAGAGGATGCCGTCGACGAACCCACCCAGGCCGACGCCCGTGACCAGGCCCGCAGCCTTGGGCGGACCGGCGGTGGTCGCTGCGGAGGCTGGTGCAGTCACCGGCACCCTGACCGCCTACCCGGACGCGCGGCCTGCGCCACGCAGTCGGTCTGCGCGATCCCGACACCGCGAACGGCCCGCTTGGTGCGGGCCGCTCGAGTGGTCGTCACTGTCTGCTAGCGCCGCAGCAAACGTCCGAGCAACCCGCCGCGGGATGACTCCTCGGTGCCCCGGGCGAGGTTGACCTGCGGCCCGCCGTGGGCCTCCATGTAGTTCACGGCCTTCTCCAGGTCGCTGACGCCGTTGGAGCCGGCCAGGGGGGCGAGCTGCAGCGTGCTCAGCACGCCGAACGCGCGGCCGTCGCGATCGATGAACGCGCTGCCCGAGTCGCCGGGGACGCCGGGCGTGACCGTCAGGACGTTGTGCGTCCAGCCGTCGCCGGCTTCACCCAGGCTGGTGCCCACCTTCGGGCGCAGCAGGTCCAGCCCCAGGCGCAGGGAAGAATTACCGAGGCTGAGGACCTTCTGCCCGGGACGCGTGTCTGCCCCCAGTGCCGTCGGACCCCCGAAGAAGGGGATCGACGGGTTGACCTCCGCGGCGTCGGCCCGATCGAGCTTTATCAGCGCGAAGTCGTTGAACGCGCAGGTGTCATCGTCGGTCTCGCCGACGTCCTGCATGGTCCGCCACGAGCTGTAGGCCAGCGTGGCGGGCTCCTGCGCGCCCTCGACCTCCACCTTCGTACCGAGGGGCAGCGAGCCTGTCTCACACCCGTCTGTATCGGTGCTCTCGCCGGTGCCCGCGCAGTGGGCGGCCTGACCGAGGTAGACGTTGTCCGACCTGTCGAAGAAGACGAAGTTCGAGGTGCACTGGCCGCCGTCGGTGAAGGTCATGTTGCCCGGCGCGATGGCGGCGTCATCGGCAGGCGCCCAGGTGGGCTGGGCGACCGCGGGTGCGGCGGCGGCCAGCGCCGCCCCCACGCCGGCCAGGACGATTACGGCGCGCGACTTCTTCAGCATTTCTCTCTCCCAGTCGAGGAAGGTGCATGATCGGCGGTCGGCGACGACCGGTACCCGGCCCTTACGCAGCGAGGGTAGCGTCGGCTCACTTCTGATCGATGCCACCTTGAGCGCGGCGGATGTCGTGCCGATGCATGCCCCCGTGGAGCATCGCCTCGAGCGCGTCACGTTAGAGACTCAGCGCCACCGGATCACCGGCGCGCTCACCCTCGCCCGCGACGGCTATCGCTCGCGCATCTCCGATCTCCTCAACGCCACCGGGCGCGACTTCATCTCGCTGACCGACGCGACGATCGAGCCGCTGGACGGCGGGCAGAGCGGCGAACGCCACGACTTCCTGGCGGTGCATCGCGACCACATCGTGTTCGTAGCGCCCGCCGAGTAGGCGTTCCCCGAGGCTTCCCCGCGGCGGACGGCGGGCAGTCCTGCACGCATGGACCGTCCGCGCTGGCGAGACCCGCTCTATCTCACGCGCACGGTGCTGCCCCTGGCGGTGATCCTGGCCGGTTTCGTGGTGTTGGTGGTGCGTCGCGACACGCTGGGGCTGGAGGCCTTCACGCTCCTGCTGGGCGCCGGCGCATCGATCTGGCTGGTCAACTTCCTCTATCGCCTGTCGATCAGCGGCGACCGGGTGCGCGACGAGGAGGACCGCGCCCGGGCGTTTTTCGACCGCCACGGTCACTGGCCCGATGAGGCGCCGCCCGCCAGGGAGGCGCCTCACCGGGACAAGCCGGCGCGCCCTGCCCACCGCACCGGGCCGAGCTCAGGCGCTCGCCACGGCGCGGGCGCGAGAGAGCGTCGCATCCTGCGCGATCGGCGCCGCTGAACGCCGCTGCGCGCGGCGTGCCCCCGATCTCCGCGACGCGCCTATCGCGACGCTCGGGGGCAGCCCCCTAACGCTGCGCACAGAGCGGCGGGCAGGCGTGTGGCACCATCGCGTCATCCATGAGCACCGGATCCCCTCAGCTCGCCCGAACCCTGGGTGTCAACGTCGCGGGCTTCCTGCGCGGTGGCCTGGGCTTGGGTCAGGCCGCCCGCCTGTACGTCGCTGCGCTGCAGGTCGGCGGGGTACCCGTGCGCACCACGACGGTCGATCCGCGCATGCCCCACGTGGAGGGCGCGCATCTCAAGACCACCGACTTCACCGACCTCGACACCGACGAGGACCTGCCCTTCAACCTCGTCTGCGTCAACGCTCCAGAACTGCCCCAGTTCGCCGCCGAGGCCGGACCCGAGTTCTTCGCCGACCGCTATACGATCGGCGTCTGGGCGTGGGAGACCGACGTCGTCCCCGCCAGCTGGGACCCGGCCTTCGCACTGGTCGACGAGATCTGGGTGTACTCCAGTTACGTGGCCGAGGTGCTCAGTCACGCGGCACCGTGCCCGGTGGTGCGCATGGCGCTGCCGATCGTGGTCCCCGATCCCCACGGGGCGAGACCAGGCTTCTCGCTGCCCGACGGCTTCACCTTCCTGTTCTTGTTCGACTTCTACTCCACCCTGCAGCGCAAGAACCCGCTTGGGCTGCTCGAAGCCTTCAAGCGCGCGTTCGCGCCCGGCGAGGGCCCGCAGCTCCTGCTCAAGAGCTTCAACGGCGACTTCAAGCCCCACCGGCTGGCCCAGCTGCGTGCCGCCGCCGGCGGCCGCCCCGACGTCCACGTCGTCGACCGCTTCGTGTCGGAGGACGAGCGGGCCGCGCTCATGGCCGCCTGCGACTGCTACGTCTCCCTGCATCGCTCTGAGGGCTTCGGCCTCACCCTGGGAGAAGCCATGGCCCTGGGCAAGCCCGTTATCGGGACAGGCTATTCGTCCAATCTCGACTTCATGAGCGCAGAGAACTCCTACCTCGTGCGACACGAGCTCACCCGGGTCGGACCCGAAGGCGAGAACTACCCCGCCGAGGGCCGCTGGGCCGAACCCGACCTCGAGCACGCGGCGCAGGTGATGCGCGAGGTGTGGGAGCACCAGGACGAGGCGCGCCGGCGCGGTGAGCTAGCCAGGCGGGACATCGCCGAGACCTTCTCGATGGCCGCCGTGGGAGAGGCCGCACGCGAACGCCTCAAGCGTGTGAGGCGCCTCGGCCGCCAAGCCTCCACGACCGGTCGTGGCACCCAGGTGCCCGGGCCAGCCAACGGACTGCCCCAGGAAAGCTGGATCCTGCGGGCCGAGGAAAAGCTCACCTACAGGCCCGACGCCGACGCGCGGCTCGCCGGCGGCGCACGAGGGCTGGCCCGGCGTACGGCGCTGCAGGCGATGCGCCCCTACACCTACCACCAGGACGAGATGAACGATCTGATGGTCCGGGCCCTGCGCGAGCAGGGCCAGCGCCTTGAGGACCTGGTGCTCGACAGCCAGGCCATGGAGGCACGCGCAGCGCAGCTGGCAGGCCAGCTCAGCGAGTTCGAGGAGACGCTGCGCACCGCGATCGGTCTCGACCCGGCCGCGCGCAGAGACCTCGAACGGCTACTGGAGGGGATGCGCGCGCGGCCGGCCTCCACACACCCCGCCATCTCCTACGACGACCCGGACGGGCGCCGTGCGCTCGGCTTCCAGGGCGCCGCGCAGCAGGATGCCATGG
>DASZCY010000170.1:0-23743 GCA_035942615.1 Solirubrobacteraceae bacterium
CAGGCAGACCGCAACCTCGCTCCCACCGTCCGACCAGCGCGCGACGGCCAGCGTGTTGCCCTCGGCGTCGTTGGGGTCCAGCCACCCGAACGCCTCAGGATCGCCGTCGCGTTGCCACAGTGCCGGCTGGGCGCGGTAGGCCTGGTTGAGGTCGCGCACGAGCGCCTGCACGCCGGCGTGGCCGGGATCCTCCAGCAGATGCCAGTCCAGCGACTGGCTGTGGTTCCACTCGCGCTGCTGGGCGAACTCGCAGCCCATGAACAGCAACTGCTTGCCGGGGTGGGCCCACATGTATCCGTACAACGCGCGCAGGTTGGCCAGCTTCTGCTCGCGGTGGCCGGGCATCTTGTCCAGCAGCGAGCCCTTGCCGTGCACGACCTCGTCGTGGGACAGCGGCAGGATGTAGTTCTCGCTGAAGGCATACACCAGGCTGAAGGTCAGCTCGTGGTGGTGGAAGCGGCGATGGATCGGATCGTGGGCGAAGTAGTCCAGCGTGTCGTGCATCCAGCCCATGTTCCACTTGAAGCCGAAGCCCAGGCCGCCCAGGTAGACCGGGCGCGAGACGCCCGGCCAGGCCGTGGACTCCTCGGCGGCCGAGATGATGCCCGGCTCGCGGGCGTGCAGCACCTCGTTGAACTGCTTGAGGAAGGCCACGTTGTCCAGATCCTCGTTGCCGCCGTGCTCGTTGGGGATCCACTGGCCCTCCTCACGTGAGTAGTCGAGGTAGAGCATGGAGGCCACCGCGTCCACGCGGATGCCGTCGACGTGGAACTCGCGCGGCCAGAACAGCGCGCTGGCCACCAGGAAGTTGCGCACCTCGTTGCGCGCGGTGTTGAACACGAGGGTGCCCCAGTCGGGGTGGGCGCCGCGGCGGGGGTCCTCGTGCTCGTACAGGGCGCTGCCGTCGAAGCGCGCCAGCGCCCAGTCGTCGCGCGGGAAGTGCGCGGGCACCCAGTCGAGGACCACGCCGATCCCCGCTTGGTGCATGGTGTCCATGAAGGCCGCGAAGTCGTCTGGCGTGCCGTAGCGCGACGTGGGCGCGAAGTAGCCGGTGGCCTGATAGCCCCACGAGCCGTCGAAGGGATGCTCGGTGATCGGCATGAGCTCCACGTGGGTGAAGCCCATGTCCGCGCAGTAGGCGGCCAGCTGCTCGGCCAGCTCGACGTAGCTGAGCCGGCGCTCGGGGTCGGAGGGGTCGCGCCGCCACGACCCCAGGTGGACCTCGTAGACCGACATGGGGCTGCGGAAGGCCTCCGGGCTCGTGGCCCGCGCGGTCATCCAGGCCTCGTCGCCCCACACGTGCCCGGGCCGGTGCACGATGGAGTCCGTGCCCGGCGAGCGCTGGGCGCGGAAGGCCAAGGGGTCGGCCTTCAGGCGCAGGTCGCCGGCCTGGGTGCGGATCTCGTACTTGTAGGCGCTGCCCTCCTCGACGGCGGGGACGAACAGCTCCCAGATACCTGAGGAGCCCAGCGCGCGCATGGGATGCAGGCGCCCGTCCCACGTGTTGAAGTCGCCCACCACGCTGACCGCCCGCGCGGCCGGCGCCCACACCGCGAAGCTCACACCCGCCACGCCGTCCATCTCGCGCACGTGCGCGCCCAGCGCCTCGTAGAGCCGCTCGTGGCGTCCCTCGCCGGCCAGGTGGAGGTCCACGTCGCCGATGGTGGGCGCAAAGCGGTAGGGGTCCTCGACCGTGAAGGTGCTGCCGTCGGGATAGGCGACCTCCAGGCGGTAGCGCAGCGGCAGGCCGGCGCCGGGCAGCTTGCCCTCGAACAGCCCGGCCTCCTCCCCCGCGCGCAGCTCCACGGTGGCGCCGTCCTCGGTCAGCACGGTCACCTTCGCGGCCTCGGGCCGCCACGCGCGCACGACCACGCCCGAGCCGCCATCGGGGTGGGCGCCCAGGAACCCGTGGGGGTCGGCACGATCCAGCACGGGGGGGCTCACCTCGGCGTCTGCTCCTCGTCGAGCGCCAGCAGCCGGACGATGCCCGCCACCGGGATGTCCACCCATTCCGGCCGGTTGTCCAGCTCGTAGCGCAGCTCGTACACGGCCTTCTCAAGCTCGAAGACGGCCAGCAGGCGCTCGGTGGCCTGGCGGCCGGGGGGCAGCAGGCTGGGCTCGACCGCCCCGAAGTACCCGTCCAGGTAGGCCTCGCGCACGCGCGACTCCCACCCCTCGGGCGCGGGCACCCCGTGGAGGATGCGCGACGCCGAGGCCGCGTAGGAGAAGGAGCGCAGCATCCCCGCCACGTCGCGAAGGGGAGAGCGCTTGCGCCGGCGCTCGACCAGCGTGCGCGCCGGCTCACCCTCGAAGTCCAGCACCACCCAGCGCTCCTGGCTGAGCATCGCCTGGCCCAGGTGCAGGTCGCCGTGGTGGCGGATGACCCGCCCCGCCGAGCCGGCGTGGGTGAGCATGTCCAGGCGCTCGCGCACCTCCTGGCCGCGGCCGGCCAGCGGGCCGAGCGCGTCGTGGTCGGGCAGGTGGAGGAACATCGACTCGATCTCCTCGTCCACCGTGGCGGTCAGCAGGCCCAGCGCCTCGACGCTGGTCTCCTCGGGGGCGAAGGCGGGGTCGTGAGGGTCCGAGCTCAATGCGGTGTGCATCGCGCCGGTGACGCCGCCCAGGGTGCGCGCGCGGTCCATAAACCGCTCGGGGCGCTCGCGCAGGTCGGCCAGCGCGAGGTCCCACCCGTCGGTGGCGCCGCCGACGAACTCCTGGGCGATGCCCAGCGTGGCGTCAATGAGCCGCCCGTTGTACTCGTACCAGCCGGCCAGCGCGGGGATGTGGGGGAACCCGCGCTCGGACAGGAAGCGCACCAGCTCGAGCTCCGGATTCGGCCCCGCGCCCACCCGGCGGTAGACCTTGAGCACGACCCGTTCGCCGAAGACCAGTGAGGTGTTGGACTGCTCGGCTCCCACCGGGCGCACGGACTGCAGCTCTTCGTCGAGCAGGGCGCCTGACCGGCGGAAGGAGGCGGTGCCGTCGGCGGTGGCGAGGTCGTGACCACCGCGCATGAGATGCAGCAGCTCACGCTCGGCCCCCAGGTCGGTCAGCGCGTCGTAGACCTCCTGGCCGTCCACGCGCGCGACCACGCCGTGGGGAGGGGCCGAGCCCGCCGGGCGCGCGCCCAGGGGAACCTGGTACAGCTCGTGCGTCCCGGCGTGGAAGCGCACCTCCAGCATGGCCAGCACCACCACCGGCTCGACCTGGCGCACGGGGATCTCCTCGATGATCTCCACGTGGGCCACGTCGCGCGTCTTGGAGCCGAACCAGCGCTGCTCGAGCACCCAGTCGGCCAGGGTCTGCGCGTCGATCTGGGCGAAGGCACTCATCCGCGGCCCTCCTCCTCGCGCAGCTCGAACCAGAAGAAGCCGCGCGGCGCCAGGGTCAGCAGGTAGGGCAGCTCGCCGATGCGCGGGAAGGTGGTGCGGCCGAACATCTCCTCGGGGAACCTACCGGCGTAGGCACTGAGGTCGAGCTCCACGGCCTGGGCAGAGCGCGCGACGTTGTGCACGCACAGCACGGTGTCATCCTCCCAGCGGCGGACGTGGGCGAAGATCCGGGGATTGGCGGGCAGCAGCGGCTCGTAGGTGCCAAAGCCGAACACGGGGTGCTGCTGGCGCAGCGCGATGAAGCGCCGCACCCAGCGCAGCAACGAGGTGGGCGTGCGCAGCTGGGCCTCCACGTTGACCGCCTGGTAGCCGTAGACGGGATCCATGAGCGGCGGGGCGTACAGCTGGGCGAAGTCGGCGCGCGAGAACCCGCCGTTGCGATCGCCCGTCCACTGCATGGGCGTGCGCACGCCGTCGCGGTCGCCCATGTAGACGTTGTCGCCCATGGCGATCTCGTCGCCGTAGTACAGGATCGGGCTGCCCGGCAGGGAGAAGAGGATGGCGTGCAGCAGCTCGATCTCGTCGCGCCCGCCGTCCAGGAGGGGCGCCAGGCGACGGCGGATGCCCACGTTGATCTTCATGCGCGGGTCCTTGGCGTACTCCCCGTACATGTAGTCGCGCTCCTCGTCGGTGACCATCTCCAGCGTCAGCTCGTCGTGGTTGCGCAGAAACAGCCCCCACTGACAGTTGGCGGGGATGGACGGGGTGCGATCCAGGATCTCGAGGATCGGCGTGGCCGACTCGCGGCGCAGGGCCATGAACATCCGCGGCATGACCGGGAAGTGGAAGGCCATGTGGCATTCGTCGCCCTCGCCGAAGTACTCCACGACGTCCTCGGGCCACTGGTTGGCCTCGGCCAGCAGCACGCGGTCGGGATAGCGCGCGTCGACCTCGCGGCGCACGCGCTTGAGGTACTCGTGGGTGGCGGGCAGGTTCTCGCCGTTGGTGCCGTCGGCCTCGTAGAGATAGGGGACCGCGTCCAGGCGGAAGCCGTCGATGCCCAGATCCAGCCAGAAGCGCAGGACGTCGAGCATCGCCTCCTGGACCTCGGGGTTCTCGTAGTTGAGGTCGGGCTGGTGAGAGAAGAAGCGATGCCAGAAGTACGCACCGGCCTGGTCGTCCCAGGTCCAGTTGGAGGCCTCGGTGTCGGTGAAGATGATGCGCGCCTCCGACCAGCGGTGGGGGTCGTCAGACCACACGTACCACGCGCGCTTGGGCCCGTCGGGGCCGCCGGAGCGCGACGCCTGGAACCACGGGTGGTCGGAGGAGGTGTGGTTCATCACCAGGTCGGCGATGACCCGCATGCCGCGCTTGTGTGCCTCCTCCACGAAGACCGCGAAGTCCTCCACCGTGCCGTAATCGGGATGGATGGCGAAGAAGTCGGCGATGTCGTAGCCGCCGTCGCGCAGCGGGGACTGGTACATGGGCAGCAGCCACACGCAGTCGACGCCCAGCCACTGCAGATAGTCCAGCTTGGCGATCAGGCCGTGGAGGTCACCGGAGCCGTCGTCGTCGCCGTCGAAGAAGCCCCGCAGGTGCACCTCGTAGAAGATCGCGCGCTTGAACCACAGCGGCTCGCGCTCGAACCAGTGCCCCGGCGAAGCGTCGCCCCCGGGCGAGGACGCCGACGTCCGTGGACGGGCTAGCCACGTGGCCGTCGGGTGCTCGGCGGCGCTCATGGACGGACCTCGAGGAGGTGGGCCACGCGGCCGGGGTCCAGGCGCACGTAGTTGTGGCCGATGTGCCACGGGTAGCGCGCTCCGTCCATCAGGTCGAGGACCTGAAAGGCGGGGGGCAGCCCGAGGTCGGCGGGCACGATGCACGCGCCCTCCTGCGCCCGGTGGGGGTCCAGGGTGCACACCACGATCATGGTGTCGTCGCCGAAGCGCTTGTGGAAGGCCAGCAGGCCGTCGTTGCGGGTGTCCAGGAAGGTCACGTTGGACAGGTGCGCCAGGGCGGGATGGGCGCGGCGGATCTCGTTGAGGCGGCTGAGCAGCGGGAGCAGCGGGCCGTCCAGCCGGCGCTGCTTGATCTCGTACTTCTCCGAGTCCAGGTACTCCTCGCTGCCCGGGCGCACCGGGACGTTCTCGAAGTGCTCGTAGCCCGAGTAGACGCCGTAGGTGGGGCTCAGCGTGGCGGCCAGCACCGCGCGAATGGCAAAGGCCGGCGGACCACCGCGCTGGAGGTAGGCGTGCAGGATGTCGGGCGTGTTGGCGAAGAAGTTGGGCCGGTAGACCTCCTGCATCCCGCCGTAGGCCAGGGCGTCGACGTACTCGCTGAGCTCGTGGCGCCCGTTCTTCCACGTGAAGTAGGTGTAGGACTGGTTGAAGCCCACCTTGGCCAGGGTGTGCATCATCGCCCGGCGGGTGAAGGCCTCGGCCAGGAAGATCACGTCGGGGGCCTGGGAGCGGATCTCGCGGATCAGCCACTCCCAGAAGGGCAGCGGCTTGGTGTGCGGGTTGTCGACGCGAAAGATCCGGATGCCGTGGTCGACCCAGTGCCCGACGATGCGCCGCAGCTCCTCCCACAGCGCGCGCCAGTCCTCGGACTGCCAGTTGACGTTGTAGATGTCCTGGTACTTCTTGGGCGGGTTCTCGGCGTACTTCAGGCTCCCGTCGGGGCGGCGGTGGAACCACTCGGGATGCTCGGTCAGCCACGGGTGGTCGGCCGCGCACTGGATCGCGAAGTCCAGCGCCACGTCCATGCCCAGCTCGCCGGCCCGCGCCGTGAGGCGGTCAACGTCCTCGAGGGTGCCCAGCTCGGGGTGCACGGCGTCGTGACCGCCGGTGGCGTCGCCGATGGCCCAGGGCGAGCCGGGGTCCCCGGGCTCGGCCATCAGCGCGTTGTTGCGCCCCTTGCGGTTGGTGTGGCCGATGGGATGGATAGGGGGCAGGTATACGACGTCGAAGCCCAGCTCGGCCAGGCGCGGCAGCTGCTCGGTGACCCCCGCCAGCCCGCCCCACGAGCGGGGAAACAGCTCGTACCAGGAGCCGAAGCGCGCGCGCTCACGATCCACGTCGATCCGAAAGGGCTCGTCGAGCTCGGTGGCCTCCTCACGCGCGCTGGCGGCCTCGACGGCCTCGAGCACCTGGCCCTCCAGCGCGGCGGCGGCACGGGCGGGCTCGGGGAGGGTCTCGTCGCTGAGGGCCTGAACCGCGGCTTCCAGTCGCCGGCGTTCGGCGACCAGCTTGGCCCGCGCCACGGCGTCGCGCAGCAGCACCTGGCCCTCGGACAGCTCGCTTCCCAGGTCGGGCTGGCCTGCATCGAGCTTGCGGCGCATCTCCTCGCGCCAGGAGGCGAAGGGCTCGATCCACGCCTCGATGGTGGCCTCGTGCAGGCCCAGATCCGCCACGGCGAAGGAGGCCACCCACGTGTCGCCGTCGATGTGGGCATCCACGTGGCGCATCGGGTGCTCGTGGCTGCGCCGCGCTCCGGGCGGGCGGTGGCGCACCACGGCGCGCAGCGCCTCATGGCCGTCGCGGAAGATCACCGCGGAGACGTGCACGAGCTCGCCGGCGGTGCGCTTGACGGGGTAGCGGCCTGCGTCGACCAAGGGGGCCGGTCGCTCGATCTGGATGCGCGGCGGAGGTTGGGAGCTCGTCGGCGGGGGCACCGTGACCAGCCATGCCCGACTGCGCATCCTCGTGAACATGGATCGGTCCGCCGGGGTGCAACTGCACCTCTCCTCGCTGCCGGGCGGTCGGTTGGGGACCGAGGCCTTCGGCTTCGTGGACTGGTTGGCCGACGCGGGCCAGGCGTGGTGGCAGCTGCTGCCCCTGGGCCCCCCCGACGAGCACGGCTCGCCCTACAAGGCCGCCTCGGCCTTCGCCGCCTGGCGCGGCTGGCTGGCCGAGCCCGGCGCCCCCGTCTCCGAGCAGGAGATCGAGGCCTTCCGCGCGCGCCAGGGCTTCTGGCTGGACGACTGGGAGCGCTTCGCCGGGCCCGGGGCGGTGGCCGACCAGGTCCGCTTCGACCGCGAGTGGGGGGCGCTGCGCCGATACGCCCGCAAGCGCGGCGTGTCGCTGCTGGGTGACGTTCCCATCTACGTGGCTCCGGGCTCGTCCGACCACCTCGCTCACCCCGAGCTGTTCCGCCCCGGAGCGGTGGCGGGTGCGCCGCCCGACGACTTCAACCCCGAGGGCCAGCACTGGGGCAATCCGCTGTATGACTGGCCGGCGCTGCGTCGCCGGCGCTACCGCTGGTGGGTCGAGCGCCTGCGGCGCACCTTCGAGCTGTTCGACGCGGTGCGCATCGACCACTTCCGCGGCTTCGTGGCCTACTGGGCGGTGCCCGAGACGGCCGCCTCGGCCCGGGAGGGCTCGTGGAAACGCGGACCCGGGCGTGCGGTATTCGACGCCGTGCGCGCCGAGTTGGGAGAGCTCGCGGTGGTGGCCGAGGACCTTGGCGCCATCACCGAGCCCGTCACGCGCCTGCGCCGAGAGCTGGGCTTCCCCGGGATGGTGGTGGCGCAGTTCGCCTTCGATCCCGACGACCCGCGCGGTCCCCACCGCCTCGAGAACCACGAGCAGCACAGCGTGGCCTACACGGGCACCCACGACACCGACACGCTGCGCGGTTGGTGGGAGGGGGCCAGCGAGGAGCAGCGCGCGGAGGCCGCGGCGGCCCTGCGCGCCGCCGGCCTGGATGACGACGAGCCGTGGTGGGGCCTGCTGCGCCTGCTGCACAGCTCCCCCGCCGAGCTGGCCATGGTGCAGGTCCAGGACGTGCTCGGTCTCGGCTCCCAGGCGCGCATGAACCGGCCGGGGACGGAGGGCGGCAACTGGGCCTGGCGGCTGTCGCCCGGCGCCCTGACCGACGAGGGGGCAACCCGGCTGCGCGCCTCGACGCAGGCCACCGGGCGAATATCGACCTCAGGTTGAGCTTGAGGGCATCGCCGACGGTCTCTCCCCCACAACTCCAGGGTTCGCCGTTCTGCAATGTGGGTTGCGCGGGTAGGCTTGTCGTTGACAGGGCGGAAGTGGCGTGCGTACCGTGTTCTTTCGCGCTTGCTGCGCTTTGGGCGCGAAACTCTCAACCCTCACGTAAGGCCCGGACAGAATCATGGAGAGCGGAGGCAGCTACCTCGCCGTCATCAAGGTCGTCGGCGTCGGCGGCGGTGGTATCAACGCGGTCAACCGCATGGTCGACTCAGGTCTGCGGGGCGTCGAGTTCATCGCCGCCAACACGGATGCTCAGGCGCTGGCGATGTCGGACGCCGACATCAAGCTCAACATCGGCCATGACCTCACCAAGGGACTGGGCGCCGGCGCCAACCCCGAGATCGGCTTCGGCGCGGCCGCCGAGTCGCGCGACGACATCAAGGAGGCGCTCAAGGGCGCGGACATGGTGTTCGTCACCGCGGGCGAGGGCGGGGGAACCGGGACCGGCGCCGCGCCGGTGATCGCCGAGATCTCCAAGAACGAGATCGGCGCGCTGACCGTCGGGGTGGTCACCAAGCCTTTCGAGTTCGAGGGCAGCAACCGCACGCGCCAGGCCGAAGACGGCGTCGCGCGCCTGCGCGAGGTCGTCGACACCCTGATCGTGATCCCCAACGAGAAGCTGCTGGCCATCGTCGAGCGGCGCACCACTATGCTCGAGGCCTTCCGCGAGGCCGACAACGTCCTGCGCCAGGGCGTGCAGGGCATCACCGACCTCATCACGATCCCCGGCCTGATCAACCTCGACTTCGCCGACGTGCGCACGATCATGTCCGATGCGGGCTCGGCGCTGATGGGCATCGGCTCCTCCAACGGGGAGAACCGCGCCTCGGAGGCGGCGAGGACGGCCATCAACTCACCGCTGCTGGAGGACAACGTCGAGGGTGCGACCGGCATCCTGCTCAACATCACGGGCGGGCCGGAGCTCGGGCTCTTCGAGGTCAACGAGGCCGCCGGCATCATCCAGGACGCCGCCGACGCCAACTCCAACATCATCTTCGGCGCGGTGATCGACGAGGAGATGGGCGAGGAGGTCCGCGTGACCGTCATCGCCACCGGCTTCGACCACGGGCGTGCCCGGCCGCGCACGGCGCGCGAGGAGACCCGCGACCGCGTCAGTCGCAGCGACCGCCGCCCGCGCATCGGCGACACCGAGCGTTCCGGCCTCGAGATCCCCGACGACGAGATCGACATTCCGCCGTTCCTCCGTTAGCGCGCGAGGGCGGCGCGCTGGGCGGCGATCAGTCGTCGTGGTGCTCTGCGCAGAAGGCGTCGCGCGAGCGGCTGCCCTCCAGCGGCCCGTAGGCCGTCGCGGTGCGGATCTCCAGCGCCTGGGAGGCGGCGTAGGACTCGATCTGCTCGGCGACCAAAGCGCGCGCCGCGGCGGTGGGGGCCTCGACGAGGGCCTGCGCATGGCGCCAGGCCGTCTCGCGCCAGGCCGGCACGGCCTGGAAGGTGACGAGGTCGTCGATCCATCCGGGCACCTGGCCGTCGTCCACCGTGGGGTCAAAGCGCCGGGCGATCTCCGGAATCAGGTCGTCGGACACCTTGTTGAGGAACTCGTTGACCTTGTCGTGGTCGGGCTTGCGACTGGAGCCGTCGGGCTTGACCAGGCCGATCTCGGCCAGCACGAAGGGCAGGTCGCGCTGGATGTGCGCGTTGATGCCCAGCAGCATGTTGCCGGTCCCCGTCACCTCGCGCCCGTCGGCGGCCTGCAGCGCGACGGCCCACGCCGGGGGAACCTGATCGTAGGCTCCGGCCTCCCACGCGTCGTAGGCGTCGAAGTAGAAGCGCGCGAAGACGGCGTTCTCGTGGTTGACGAAGCCCACGTCCTCGAAGAAGCCGGGGGTGCTCGCCGCCCGGTGGTACTCCTCGGTGGTGCGCAGATAGGACAGCGCGAAGATCGCGTCGTGGTCGCAGAGGTCTGCGAGCGGGCGGAGGCGGCGCTCCATCTCGCGGATCACCGCGTCGACGCACGCGATCCGCCCGGCCTTGCAGTCGTTGGCACTCGAGGGCTCATAGCCGGTGGACAGGCCGGGCAGCACCTCGCTCCATTCGATCAGCGGCGGCTCCTCGGAGGCGTGGGCGACGGCGGACAGCGCGAGGGCGCCGGCACCGACGAGTGCGAGCAGGAATCGCTTCATGAACAAGGTCATCGGCCCGCCTTGAGTGGGCCCTGAGCCTCTGGACGGATGTCCGAACGTTGTCTTCAAGCGACCGCCCGGGCGTGCCGATACCCGGTGCGACATGACTGCGTGGGAGACAGCCGTGCGGGCCGCGGCCGGGTCGGGCCAGGCCCATGGCGAGCATGCCGTGCACGACGCCGTGACCCAGGCACTCAGGGGGCTGGGCAGCGCGCCCCCCTCGCTCGTGCTGACCTTCGTCGCAGCGGGCGCCGGCGGTGGCCAACTGGCTGGTCAGGCCGCGCGGGCAGCGGGCAGCGTGCCCGTCGCGGGCATGACGGGCGCCTCGGTGCTCGGCCCGGGCGGCCCCAGCGACGAGGGCTGTGTGGCGCTGGCCCTGGGAGGCGGCACGAGCGCGGGCCTGGGCGTGGCGCGCCACGCCTCCCTCGATCTGCGCGCCGCCGCGCGGCGTGCCGCCGGGCAGGCGCTGGCCGGCCTGGACGGCCGGCACGCGTCGCTGCTGGTGCTGCTGCTGGACAGCGGGTCGGGCGATCAGAGCGAGGCGGTGGCCGGGGCCTACGAGGCCGCGGGGCCGCGCGTGCCGCTGGCCGGAGGGGCGGCCGGGGGCCGCGAGCCGGTCCAGTTCTGCGGCGCCACCGCCCTGCACGACGCGGTCGTCGGCGTGGCCCTGCACACCGATGCGCCCGCCGGGCTGGGCATCGCGCATGGCTGCCGCCCGCGTCCGGCGCCCGCCATCGTCACCGAGGTCGACGGTCACGTCGTGCGCCGCCTGGACGGCCGGCTCGCCGAACGGGTGTACCTCGAGCGCCTGGGCGCCCAGGGTCACGACCTTGACGACGTGCAGTTCGAGCGCCTGGCCGCCGTGCACCCGCTGGGCCAGCTCGAGCTGCGCGGCGACGTGCGTCTGCGCCACGTCCTGGGACGCACCAGCGAGCATGGGCTGCTGTGCGCGAGCCGGCTGCCGCGCAACGCGCCGATCCAGTTCAGCCACCAGACGCCGGCGAGCATCGTGACCAGCGCGCGCGCCGCGGTGCGACGGGCCACGAGCGGGCTGGAGGACCACCCGGCGAGGGCCGCACTGGTCTTCAACTGCGGCGGGCGGCGCGAGGCGCTGGGTGGCTCGGGGGGCGCCCTGCGTGCCGAGGGCCATGCGCTCGAGGCCGCCTTCGGCCCTGGCGGTGCGCCGCCGATGATCGGCCTCTACACCCGCGGGGAGATCGGGCGCCTGCGCGGCGCCCGCGGCGACCGCAACCACGCCGTCGTCGTGGCCGCCCTGGCCTAGCCCGCGTGTTCGAGCCCGCCCACGACCACATCCTCTTCCGTCGCTTCGTGGAAGCCTCGCGGCGCGCCGAGATCGTCACGCTGGTCAACTCCGCCGAGTCACAGCCCGAGCTGGGCGAGGTGGTCAGCCGGGAGCTGTGCGAGGCGCTGGAAGCCGAGGTCGGGTGGGTGCTGACCACGCGCGGGGACGACGAGCCCGCCCAGGTGGCCGGATCGATCGGTCTGACGAGCTTCCAGCGCGCCGGGGTGGCCGAAGGGGCGGTCTTCGGGGCGCCCGGCGTGCGCACCGGCATAGCGCCGCCGTCCGCGCTGGCCGGGCTGGGCCTGCGCGTGCTCGCGCTGGCTTCCTTCCACGCGCCCGAGGGCCGGGCCCTGCTGGCCGTCGGGCGCCTGGCCGCCGAGCCCTTCGACGAGGCCGAGATCGCCCTGCTGGACGCCATCGCGCGCAGCACGGGTCAGGCCCTGCGCCGCGTGTGGCTGACCCACGACCGCACCAGCGTCCAGGGCGCGCTGGCCGACTCGGAGGCCGGCTTTCGCCTGCTGGCCGAGAACTCCACGGACTGGATCTCCCGCCACGACACCCGCGGACACTTCACCTACTGCTCGCCGGCGTGCGAGTCGATCGCGGGCTATGCCCCCGAGGAGCTGGTGGGCCGCCACCCGCTGGAGCTCGTGCACCCCGACGACCGTGACACCTACCGTGCCCACGCCCAGCGGGTGACGCAGGGGGAGACCGTCACGGTGACCTTCCGCGTGTGTCGCCGCGACGGCGGCCTGGCCTGGGCGGAGTCCACCGTGCGCCAGGTGCCCGACCCGGTCGCCGGGGCACCCGCGGAGGTCCAGGCGGCCACCCGCGATGTCACCGCTCGCATCCGCGCCGAGGAGCGCCTGCGCCTGGAGAGCAGCATCACGGCCACCATGGCCGAGGGCGTGTGCCTGATCCGTCCTGCCGACGGGCAGATCCTCTACGCCAACCCGACGCTCGAGCGGATGTTCGGTTACCGCGCCGGGGAGCTCAACGGCCGCTCTGCCGGCGTCCTGGGCGGGCTGCCCCTGGGGGGCGCGCACAGCGGCGAGCTGCGCACCGTCACGCGCGAGGGCGCCTCGATGTGGTGCCACGCCAACGTGTCGACCTTCGAGCACTCCGAGCACGGCCCGCTATGGGTCACCGTGCTCAGCGACATCACCGACCGAAAGCTCTACGAGGCCGAACTGGAGCACCTGGTCAGCCACGAGCCGCTGACCGGACTGCTCAACCGCCGACGCTTCGAGGAGGAGCTGGCCGCCGAGATCGCCCGCGCGCGACGCTATGGCACCCCGGCCGCCCTGCTGGCCCTGGACCTCGACAACTTCAAGTTCGTCAACGACTCCCTCGGCCACCAGGCCGGCGATCGCCTCATCGTGGCCGTGGCCGAGCTGCTACGCCGCCTCCTGCGCCGCAGTGACGTGCTCGCGCGCCTGGGCGGCGACGAGTTCGCGATCCTGCTGCCGCGCGCCGGCGAACCTCAGGCGCGCGAGGTGGCCCACGCGCTGCAGGAGGCCCTGCGCGCGGAGGCCGGCCAGGGGCTTCCCCGCCGGGTCACCGCGAGCATCGGCGTCGCACTGCTGGCGCCCTACGCGCAGGCCAGCGCGGAGGACGTTTTGATGGCCGCCGACATCGCGATGTATGACGCCAAGGAGGGCGGGCGCGACCGCGTCGCCTTCTACGACCCGCTGCGCCGGCGTCACACCCACATGGAGGCGCGCCTCAACCGCGCCGAGCAGGTCCGCCGGGCGCTGGACGAGGAGCGCCTGGTGACGCACGCCCAGCCGGTGCTGAGCCTGACCGGCGACCCGCGCCCGCGCCACGAGCTGCTCGTGCGTCTGCGCACCGAGGACGGGTCGCTGCTCCCGCCGGTCGAGTTCCTGGCCGTGGCGGAGCGCTTCGGGCTCATCCAGGAGGTCGACCGCTGGGTGGCCCGCCAGGCCATCGGCCTGCTGGCCGCCCACCAGCGCGCCGGCCACGCGCTGTGCCTGGAGGTCAACCTCTCGGCGCGCTCGCTGAGCGACCTGGAGCTTGTCGGCCACATCGAGCGCGAGGTCGCCCGTACCGGCGCCGACCCACGCGGCCTGGTCTTCGAGATCACCGAGACCGCCGCCATCGACAACCTCGAGCGGGCCCAGCTGTTCGCCCGTCGCCTCGCCGCCCTGGGCTGCGAGCTGGCGCTGGACGACTTCGGGGCGGGCTTCGCCTCCTTCGCCTCACTCAAGCACCTGAACTTCGACTACGTGAAGATCGACGGCCAGTTCATCCGCGACCTCGTACACGACGAGACCAACCAGCTCGTGGTGCGCTCGGTGGCCCAGCTGGCGCGTGAGCTGGGCAAGCGCACGATCGCCGAGTTCGTCGGGGACGAGGCCACGCTGGTCATGCTGCGCGAGCAGGGCATTGATTACGCCCAGGGCTTTTTCATCGGCCGTCCGGTGGCACTGGAGGACGTCGACCTGGCCGCCCCGCTGCCCAGCGGGGTTGCGTCGACCTCCCTGACCGTCTGAAGCGTCCGCACGTGCATCCGCGGGCGCTTGGTAGCCTCGCGCCGGTGCCGGCCGGCTCCGCCACGCTCAAGCGCACGCCCCTCTTCGATCGCCACGCGGCGGCAGGCGCCAAGCTCGTGCCCTTCGCGGGATGGGAGATGCCCGTGCAGTACCCCGAGGGGATCCGTGCCGAGCATCTCGCGGTGCGCGGACAGGCGGGCATGTTCGACGTCTCGCACATGGGCGAGATCGAGACGCGCGGTCCCGGCGCGCGTGACCTGCTCCAGCGCCTGTTGTCCAACGATGTCGACCGTCTGGCCGTGGGCGGCGCCCAGTACGCGCTGCTGTGCCGCGAGGACGGCGGGGTGGCAGACGATCTGTTCACCTACCGCCTGGCGCCCGACCACTTCCTCACGGTCACCAACGCGGCCAACCACGCCAAGGACCTGGCGTGGTTTCGTGAGCACGCCGGAGGCTTCGACGTCGAGGTCGAGGACGCCCACGAGCGTTACGCGATGCTCGCCGTGCAGGGTCCGGTGGCGCGGGAGATCGTCCAGGCGATGGCCGACGAGCCGCTGCCCGAGCGCATGAAGGCCGCGCGGCGCGTGCTGGGCGGCCATAACGTGCTGGTGTGCGGCACCGGCTACACCGGGGAGGACGGGGTTGAGCTGCTGGCCGACCCCGGCGCGGCGCCCGTGCTGTGGGACGAGCTCCTGCGCCGGGGGGCCCATCCGGCGGGCCTGGCCGCGCGCGACACGCTGCGCCTGGAGGTCTGCTTCCACCTCTATGGCAACGACCTCAGCGAGGAACGCGGCCCCATCGAGGCCGGCCTGGGCTGGGCCTGCAAGGAGCACACGGGCTTCGTCGGCGCCGACGCGGTGCACGCCGTGCGCGAGGCCGGGCCCGCCGAGCGCCTGGTGGCCTTCCGCCTCACCGGACCGGGCATCGCCCGGCAGGCCAACCCGGTGCAGGGCGGGGGAGAGGTCACCAGCGGCACGCTGTCGCCGTGCCTCGGGGTGGGCATCGGCATGGCTTACGTGCCCGCCGGGCACGCCGCGGTGGGGACCGAGCTGCAGATCGACGTCCGCGGCAAGGTCCGCCCCGCGGTGGTGGCCGAGAAGCCGCTCTACACCAAGGAGACCCATGGCTGAGGCCACCTATCCGCAGGACCTGCTCTACCACCAGGAGCACGACTGGGTACGCCTGGACGGCGACGTCGCCACCTTCGGGATCACCTGGTACGCGCAGGACGCCCTCGGCGAGGTTGTCTTCTTCGATCCCCCCGAGGTCGGCAGCAACGTGGTGGCGGACGAGTCCTACGCCGAGGTCGAGTCGGTCAAGGCGGTCTCCGACGTGATCGCCCCGCTCTCGGGCGAGATCGTCGAGGTCAACGCCGCGTTGGCCGACACGCCGGAGACCATCAACGAGGATCCCTACGGCGAGGGCTGGATGGTCCGCGTGCGCCTGTCCGACGAGGCCGAGAAGGACAGGCTCATGGACCAGGCCGCCTACACCGCCACGCTGTCCTAGCCCGCCGCGACCCCGTCCGGATCCGCAGGGTTCACTAGCCTGCCACCCGTGAGCCGCTACACCGCCGTCACCGACCAGGACCTGCGCGCGATGCTCGAGACCATCGGCGTCGGCTCCGCCGAGGAGCTGTTCGCCGGGATCCCGGCCTCTCTGCGCCTGGGGCGCGAGCTCGACCTGCCTGTCGGGATGTCCGAGCAGGCCGTCTTCGAGCACCTGCGTGACCTGGCGGCGCGCAACACCTCCACCGCCGACGAGGTGACCTTCCTGGGCGCCGGGATGTACGACCACTACGTGCCCGCGCTGATCGACATGCTCATGGAGCGCTCGGAGTTCCTGACGCCCTACACGCCCTACCAGCCGGAGACCAGCCAGGGCGGGCTGCAGGTCATGTTCGAGTACCAGACGGCGATCAGCGAGCTGACCGGCCTGCCGGTCTCCAACGCGAGCGTCTACGAGGGGCCCAGCGCCCTGGCCGCGGCGGGGTGGCTGGCCTCTCAGAGCAGCGGGCGACCGCGCTTCGTCATCAGCGAAGGCGCACATCCGCACAGCCGTGACACGCTGCGGACGATGTCCGTGGGCTATGGCACCACCACGGACGAGGTTGCGCTGCGCGACGGGACCACGGATCCCGAGGCCGTGGCGGCGGCACTCGACACCGATGTCGCTGCGGTCTTCGTCCAGCAGCCCAACTTCCTGGGCGCGGTGGAGGACGTCGCCGCGCTGGCCCGGGCCGCCCACGAGCACGGCGCACTGCTGGTGGTGGCCGCCGACCCGCTCGCCCTCGGCGTGCTCGAGGCACCCGGCCGCCAAGGCGCGGACCTGTGTGTGGGCGAGGGCCAGACGCTGGGCAACCGCCTGGACTTCGGTGGACCCTCGTTCGGCTTCTTTGCGGCCACCGAGGCGCACCTGCGCAAAATGCCCGGGCGCATCGCCGGCGAGACGCGCGACGTGGACGGCCGGCGGGGGTTCGTGCTCACGCTGCAGACCCGCGAGCAACACATCCGCCGCGAGCGGGCCACCTCCAACATCTGCACCGCCCAGGCTCTCAACGCGCTGGGCGGCGTGGTCTACCTGGCCTGGCTGGGCCGTCGCGGCCTGGTGGAGCTGGGCGAGCTGATGCTCCAGCGCACGCACTACGCCCGCGAGGCGCTCAGCGCGCTGGACGGCGTGGAGAAGCTGCACGACCGGCCGGTGGTGCGCGAGTTCGCCCTGCGGGTGGCCGCGCCGGTGGAGCGGGTGATCGAGCGCTGCCGCGCGGCGGGCATCAACCCCGGCCTGGCCCTGGCCGACGACGGGCTCCTGGTGGCCATCACCGAGCGCCGCTCGCGCGCGGACATCGACCGCTTCGCCGAGGTGCTGGGGGTGGCCGTCGCCGCCGAGCGGGAGGCCGTGGGGGCCACTGCGTGAGCCTGACGACCGCCGACACCCAGACGATCTTCGAGAAGGGGCGCCCTGGCCGGCGGGCGTTCACCGCGCCCGAGCTGGACGTCCCCCACGTCGACGGGCTGCTGCCCGAAGGGTTGCGCCGCCGCGAGGAGCCGGCGCTGCCCGAGGTCTCAGAACCCGAGCTGGTGCGCCACTACGTCAACCTCTCCAATCGCAACTTCGACCTCGACTCGGGCTTCTATCCCCTGGGCTCGTGCACCATGAAGCACAACCCGCGCCTGCACGAGCGCGTCGCGGCGCTGCCCGGCCACGCCCAGCTGCACCCCTTCCAGGATCCCTCGCGCGCCCAGGGCGCCCTTGAGCTGATGTGGAACCTCGAGCGCGCCCTGGCCGAGATCTCGGGCCTGCCCCACGTCTCCCTGCAGCCCAGCGCGGGCTCCCACGGCGAGCTCGCCGGGGTGCTGCTGGCCCGCGCCTACCACGAGGGTCGCGGCGAGCAGCGCGACGAGGTGCTCACCCCCGACACCGCGCACGGGACGAACCCCGCCACGGTTACCATGGCGGGCCTGAAGGTCGTCAAGGTGGCCACCGACGAGGATGGCGGGGTCGACGTCGACGACCTGCGCGCCAAGGCAGGTCCCCAGACTGCCTGCATCATGCTCACCAATCCCAACACGCTGGGGATCTTCGACGCCAACATCGAGGAGATCGCGGAGATCGTGCACGGCGTCGGCGGGGTCCTCTACTACGACGGCGCGAACCTCAACGCGGTCATGGGCGTCACCCGCCCGGGGGACATGGGCTTCGACATCGTGCACTTCAACCTGCACAAGACCTTCACCCAGCCCCATGGGGGCGGTGGACCGGGCAGTGGGCCGATCGCCGTGAGCGATCGCATCGAGCCCTACCTGATGGTGCCCCGGATCGAGCGCGTGGACAGCGGCAATGGTGCCGGGCCGCGGTTCGATCTGAACAGCGACCACCCCCGGTCCATCGGCCGCCTGCGCGGCTTCCAGGGCAACTACGGGACCTTCGTGCGCTCCTACGCCTACATCCGCTCGCTGGGCGCCGAGGGACTCAAGGACGCCAGCGTGACCGCGGTGCTCAACGCCAACTACCTGCTGGCGCGTCTGAAGGAGGCCGGCGTGGCCGAGTACCTCCCGCTGGCCTTCGGCACGCTGTGCATGCACGAGTTCGTCCTCTCGGGCGGACCCATGAAGCGCGCGCTGGGTATCCGCACGCTGGATCTGGCCAAGCGCCTGCTCGACCACGGCTTCCATCCGCCCACCGTCTACTTCCCCTTGCTGGTCGACGAGGCGCTGCTCGTCGAGCCCACCGAGACGGAGACCAAGGAGACGCTCGACGCCTTCGCCGAGGCGATCGCCGAGATCCTGCGCGAGGCGGCCGATGACCCGGAGATCGCGCGCACCGCGCCCCACACCACGCCGGTGCGCCGCCTCGACGAGGCCGCGGCGGCCAAGCGGCCTCGCATTCGCGAGACGCTGAGCGCCCAGCCCGCCTAGGCGACCGCCTTGGGCTCGGCGCGCTCCAAGCGGTGCTCGCGGCTGGCGCGAACCTGGGCGGCGTCGGTGCGCGCCTGCGTCCAGGTGAAGGCCGCCTGGGCGAAGTCGTTGACCGCACTGGCATCCAGCAGGGCGGTGATCACCCGCGCCTCCCGGGGGCGGGTCACGCGCAGAGCCACCAGGCCTAGGGCACTCCACACGCCGGTGCACCGCGTGCAGGTCAGCAGCTCGCCGATCGCGTAGCGCAGGCCCGTGCCCTTGGGGGCGCGACCCTCACTGCCCTCGTGCACGAAGGGCTCGCGCATCCAGCCCTCGACCTTCTCCTTGGCCACCAGCTTGGCCAGGGCGAACGTCGCCACGCCCAGGCTGAGAGCCTCCTCGGGCCGGACGGGCTCCTCGCCCTTGTCGCGGGAAGCCACCAGCAGGGCGCCCAGCAGGGCGCCGTAGCCGGCGCTGAGGGCCGCGTAGTCGGTGGCGCGCGTCGGGCGGGAATCGATCGACATCGTTAGGAACGCTACCCCCCGCTGGTGGTGCCGACGCGCGCCCACCGCCCGCGGCCCAGCGCTCGGCGCACCACGCCCTCCACCGTCGCACGGCCGTAGTGCTGGGAGCGGTTGCCCCACGTGAGCACGGCCACGCCCATGCGCCGGCCGTCGACCTCCACCCGCCCGGCCTGGTGCACGAGATCGTCGCGCCAGCCGCCCTTGAAGAGGGGGCGTGGTCCGTCGCTCAGGGCGCGGGGGGTGCCCCAGCGCGCACCGTGACCCGACCGCGGTGCAGGCGGCAAGCAACGCGAGGAGGGCGACGGGGCGGCGCACGACGGCACTCTCCCCCGAACGCGACCTGCGCACGACACCCTCGTGTGAAGCGGTGACGTTAGCCTGCGCGCCACCGTGCGGATCTTCTCGGGCATCCAGCCCACCGGGCGAAAGCACCTGGGCAACTACCTGGGGGCGATCCGCCAGTACGTCGCCTCCCAGGACCGGGGCGAGGCGATCCTGTGCATCGTCGACCTGCACGCGACCACGGTGGCCTACGAGCCCGCCCAGCTGCGCGAGCGCACGCTGGACACCGCGGCGATCCTGCTGGCCGCCGGGCTGGAGCCCGACCGCTGCATCCTCTTCCGCCAGGGCGACGTGGCCGAGCACACCGAGCTGTGCTGGCTGCTGTGCTCGGTGACCTCGCTGGGCGAGCTGAACCGCATGCACCAGTTCCGCGACAAATCGGCCGCCCAGCGCGAGCTGGTCTCGGCGGGGCTGCTGTTCTATCCGGTGCTCCAGGCCGCCGACGTGTTGGCCTACCGTGCCCACGAGGTCCCGGTCGGCGAGGACCAGCGTGAGCACCTGGAGCTCATGCGCGACGTGGCGGCGCGCTTCAACGCCCGCTACGGCGAGGGTCTGCTCGTCGTGCCCGAGCACCGCATCCCCACCGTGGCCGCCCGCGTGCGCGACCTCCAGGAGCCCCAGCGCAAGATGTCCACCACCGGAGGCGGCGAGCAGGGGACGGTGTACGTCCTCGACGAGCCCGACGCGATCGTGCGCAAGTTCAAGCGGGCGGTGACCGATTCGGGCACGCAGATCGTGCGGGCCCCCGACAAGCCGGGCGTGACCAACCTCGTCGAGATCGCCGCGGCGGTGCGCGGCGTGGCCCCCGAGGCGGTGGAGGCAGAGCTGGCCGGAGCGCGCGGCTACGGCGACCTCAAGCAGGCGGTGGCCCACGCGGTGGTGGAGGGCCTGGCGCCCGTGCGCGAGCGCTACCTCGAGCTGCGCCAGGACGAGCTGTCGCTGGAGGCGGCGCTGGCCGCGGGGGCCGAGCGGGCCCGCGCCATCGCCCGCGATACGCTGGCCGACGTGCGCGAGGCCATGGGCGTCGGCCCTCCGCGCCCGCCCTGAGCGCCGCGACGGGCGCTACCGTTCGGGGGCGGTGTCCCTGGCCCAGCTCGAGCTCGACCTGGAGGTCTTCTCCGGGCCCTTCGACCTGCTGCTCACGCTCGTGCTGCGCGAGGAGCTCGACCTGCTCGAGGTCGAGCTGGCCGACGTGGTGGCGGCCTACCTCGACCATCTCGAGGCCCGTGGCGAGCTGGACCTGGAGGCCGCCACGGAATTCCTCGTGCTGATCGCCGCGGTGCTCGAGCTCAAGTCGCGGCTCATGCTGCCCCGTGACGACGAGGACCTCCTCGACGTCGAGCCCCAGGAGGCCGCCGAGGAGCTGTTGCAGCGGATGCTCGCCGCCCAGCGCTACCGCGGGGCGGCCGGGCACCTCCACGAGCGCCTGGCCGCAGAGGAGGGCGTGCGCTACCGCGCCGCCGCGTTGCCGCCAGCGCTGCGCCGCGGCGACGCGCCGGAGGTTCCCGCTGGCGCGTACCATCCAGCGAAGCTGGCCGGCGCGCTGGGGGGCCTGCTGCGCCTGCCCCCTCGTCTTGACCTGGGCCACCTGGCCGTCACGCGCGTCAGCGTGGCCGAGCGCCTGGCCCACCTGCGTGCACTGCTGCGTCGCGGCGGGGCCTCCTTCGACGACGCGGTGCGCGGCGTTGACCGCGTCACCGTTGCGGTGACCCTGTTCGCGCTGCTCGAGTTGCACAAGCGGGGGGAGGCAACCTGGGCCCAGGACGTGCCCTTCGGCGACATCACGATCACGCCGGTGGCTCCCGTCTCGCCGGTCAGGGCCGTCTCGTGGTGAACCGGACCGGCGAGCTCGAGCGGGTCCTGGAGGCACTGCTGTTCCTCTCGCCCGATCCCGTCACGGTGCCGCGGCTGGCCGAGGCCGCCGAGGTCGACGTCGACGAGGTGGAGGCGGCGCTCGCGGCTCTGGAGGCCCATTACGCACCCGGCGCCCGGGGCCTGGTCGTTCGTCGGGTGGCCGGCGGCGTGACCCTGGCCACCGACCCGGTGGCCGAGCCCTCGGCCCGGCGCCTGCTCGCGCGCCCGCGCACCCCGGCGCTGACCCCCGCCCAGGCCGAAACGCTGGCCATCGTCGCCTACCTGCAGCCCGTCTCGCGCCCGGAGATCACCCGCATCCGCGGCGTCAGCGCCGATTCGGCCTCGGCCACGCTGCTGGAGCGCGGGCTGGTGGAGGAGGCCGGGCGCTCGCAGTTCGGCGCGGTGCTGCTGCGCACGACGCCGCTGTTCCTGCGCCTGTTCGGCCTCGAGTCGCTCGAGGGCCTGCCCGACGTGCGCGCCTGGGACCCCTCACCCGAGGAGGAGGCCCACCTGCGCGACCGTCTGCTGCGGGCCGGCGAGGCGCGGGCGGGGGTGGCCGTCCAGGGTGGCGCCCCGGCGCCCGAGGGCTGACGCGCGCGGCCCCCGGTTTGAAGGCGGACGTAACCGCCTGGTCACCGTTGCCTGCGCCGGCGTGCCTACGGTCCTTGCGTGACCGCCGCTCACGTCCTGTGGCCGCCCGCGGCCCGGGCCCCGATGCACACACACGCATCGCCTGCGCGTGCCGCTGCCCGCAGGAACGGCGACCACGGTGCATCTCGCCGAGTACCCGCTGGCCACGACGCGGGTGCGGGTGGTGCGCCTGCGCCGTGCGCGGCCTCTGGCCGCCTGGTGCTCGGCGCGGGGAGTGAGCGACGCGCTCGTCGGTGGCTTCTTCGTGCGCGCGGACGGCCGGCCGCTCCTACCAGTTCGAACTCTGACATCACCGCCGGGCGCCATCCGCGCGCCGCCCTGGCCCTGGCCGGCGACCGCCTGCTCGCCGTGGCGTGCGACGGCCGCCACCCCGGGGACGCGGGCCTCACGCTCGGCGAGCTGGCCTACCTGCTGGTCGCGCTGGGTGCCCAGCAGGCGCTCAACCTGGACGGCGGTGGATCGACCTCGCTGGTCGCGGGCGGTCTGCTGGTAAACCGTCCGCGCGAGTGCGATGGCACCCCGCTGCCCGCGGGACGACCGGTTTCGACGGCTCTGGCCTTCGTTCCCACCTAAGACGTATGACGCGAGCCACCGCGAGCCCGATGCCCTTGCTCGCGATGACCGCGTATCCGTTTAGGGCACGCTGCTCAATCGCGCGGGATCAGCAGCGTCGGCGTTGACGACGGCTGTCGGTCCCATCGTCGCTGGCTCCTTCTGATCCTGGCCTTCAGCGGCCGTGCCGGGGATGCACCATGACCTTGATGCTCGCGGCGTCGTTGTGCCCGGCGAGCAAGGCGCTCTCGGTGTCGTCGAGACCGTAATGGCCGGTGATGAGCGCTGCGACATCGATGCGGCCGCTGGCGGCCAGTCCGATCGCTGCGGGATACGTGTTCGCGTAGCGGAACGTGCCGGTCAGCCACAGCTCGCGGTTCTGGATATGAGACAGGGGGATCTCCACGGTGGGCTTCGGGCCCATCCCGACCAGCACCGCTGTCCCCGCGGGACGCAGCGCCCCGATGCCCGCGACGAGGGCAGCAGGGTTGCCGGAGCACTCGATCAGCGCGTCGACCTCGCCGGACGCGTCGCGCCCGGTGCGCAGGACGCGGGTGGATCCCATCCGCTCCGCGGCCGCGAGGCGGTGCTCGTTGACGTCGGAGATGGCGACGTCAATGGCGCCGAACGCCTTGGCGACCTGCATGGTGAGAAGCCCGATCGGCCCGGCGCCGGTCACCAGCACGCGGTCGCCGGCGGTGATGCCCGCCTTGCGGCACGCCCAGATGCCGACCGACAGCGGCTCCATGAGGGCGCCGACGTCGTCGGACAGGCTGTCGGGCAGCGCGAAGGCGAAGTCCTCGTGGATCGTCACGAACTCGGCGAAGGCGCCGTCGACGGGCGGCGTGGCGAAGAACGCGACATCGACGCAGAGGTTGTACCGGCCGGCCCGGCACTCGCGACAGCGGCCGCACGGGACGCCCGGCTCCAAGCACACGCGATCACCGACCGCGCGCTTCGTGACATCGCCACCGACGGCGGCCACCCGACCAGCGCACTCGTGCCCCAGCACGATCGGCGACCGCGCGACCAGGTCGCCGATGCGGCCGTGCTCGTACCAGTGCACGTCCGAGCCGCAGACGCCGACCGACGTGACCTCCACGAGCACCTCGCGCGGCGCCGGCGCGGGCACCG
>DASZCY010000171.1:0-6270 GCA_035942615.1 Solirubrobacteraceae bacterium
GGGCAGGATGACCTCGACCGCGCCGGCGGGGTCCACGGTGACGCGCACCCGCCGCGCGCGCGGGGAGCGGCGCACGGCGTAGTCGATCGCGGGGACGGCGGTCACGGCGCATCGAGGGTACGTGCGGAGGCGGCGGTACCGTGCTGTCCGTGGACGGCTCCGTGGTGCGCCTCCCGCCCCAGGTGCGCGGGGACTTCGAGGTCTACGTCAACGGTGTGCTCCAGGAGCGCGGGCGCGACTACGAGCTGCGCCAAGCCGACCGAACGCTGGTCTTCGCCGGGCGCCTCGACCAGGAGGGCCGGCTGGGTTTCTGGCGCTGGTTCCTGGGCGCCTGGGGCATCGGCACCTACCGCCCCCACCACTCCGTGGACGTGCGCTACGAGCGCGACGGGCGCCCGATGGTGGCCGAAGGGCTCAAGCCCGAGGCCGGCTCCGCCGCGGGTTAGACCGGGGCCGGTTCGCGCTCCCAGGGGCGCATGAGGCGCAACGCGCTGAGGATGGCGCGCGTGGCCGGCGAGCGGTTGAGGGTGTAGAAATGGATGCCCGGGGCCCCCTTGGCCAGCAGGTCGGCGCACTGCAGCGTGGCGTAGGCCACCCCGAACTCGGTCACCGCCTGCGGATCCTCCCGGCGGGCCTCGAGCTGCTCGGCCAGCGCGTCGGGAATGGCCGAGCCGCACATCGCGGTGAAGCGCTGGATCTGGGCGACGTTGGTGATCGGCATGATCCCCGCCATGATCGGCACGTCGATGCCGATGTCCCGCGCGCGGGCCACGAAGTCCTCATAGAGGGCGTTGTCGAAGAACAGCTGGGTGATCAGAAAGCGCGCACCCGCGTCGACCTTCTCCTTGAGGTAGCGCAGGTCGCTCTCGGCGTCGGTGGCGTGGATGTGCACCTCGGGGAAGCACGCCGCCCCGATCGAGAAGTCGTAGTCGCGGGCGATGAGCTCGACCAGCTCGCGGCTGAACTCCAGCCCGCCCTCGGTCTTGGTCCACTCCTCCTCGCCCCGGGGCGGGTCGCCGCGCAGCGCCAGCACGTTCTCAACGCCGCGGTGACGCAGCTCGTCCAGGGTGGCACGCAGTTCCTCGGTGGTGGCGCTGACGCATGTGAAGTGCGCCATGGCCTCGAGGTCGAACTCGTCGCGGATGCGCGTGACGATCTCGATGGTCTTGTCGCGCGTGGAGCCGCCGGCGCCGTAGGTGACCGAGACGAAGTCGGGACGCATGGGGGCCAGCGCCCGGAGGGCGTCCAGCAGGTTGGCCTCGCCGTCGGGGCTCTTGGGAGGGAAGAACTCGAAGGAGAAGACGGGCTCGCGGGCCCGTTCGAGCAGGTCGTCGATGCGCATGAGGTCCTAAACGGTAGCCCAGGTCTGGGTCTCCTCGCCCTCCCGGCGGACCTCGCCCCGGGCTTGCAGATGGGTCAGATAGCTGAGCGTCTCCGACAGCCACCAGCTCGCGTTGAGGCTCGTCATGGCCTCGCCGTAGATCAGGGGGACGGCGTCGAAGGCGGTGATCGGGCCGTGCTCGGCCACCACCGCGGCGACCCGCTCCACCCGCTGGGCCACCAGCGCCCGGTTGGCCTCGATGTGGGCCTGCACGTCGGTGAACGTGCGCCCGTGGCCGGCCAGGCACAGGCGGGCGTCCAGCGCCTCGACGCGATCCAGCGACGTCAGGAACTCCCCCACGGGGTCGGGCGTGTGGCCCAAGTCGTAGTACAGGGAGATGCGCCCCAGCAGGTGGTCGCCGGAGATCAGCAGCCGACGCTCGGGCTGGAACAGGCACACGTGGGAGGGCGCGTGGCCGGGCGTCTCGATGACCGTCCAGCGCCCCAGGTCCGTCTCGACCTCCACGCCGGTCACCAGGTCGCGGTCGGGCTCCACCACCCGGGCGATGCCCGATCCCCAGGCGCGGCCGGCCTGCGCAAAGCGCTGCAGCGGCTCCTCCGGCACCCCGCTGGAGCGCGCCACCTCCAGGCGGCGCTCCCACGCCGCGTCGGGGTCGGCGGCCGCGCGGCTCATGTGGCCGTGGTCGGGGTGCATCCACAGCGGGCAGCCGGTGCGGTCCATGATCGTGGCCGCCTCGCCGTAGTGATCGGCGTGGGCGTGGGTGCACACCACCAGGCGCACCTGCTCCAGGCGCAGGCCGACCTGGTCCAGCGCGCGCTCGAGCTGGGCCAGCGAGGCCGGCTCGTGCACGCCGGTGTCGAACAGCACGACGCCGTCGCCGGCGGCCACGGCCCACGCGTTGCCGTGGGGCACGCCCGGCCAGGGCAGCGGCAGGCGCAGGCGCCACAGGCCCGGGAGCACGCGCTCGCCCCGACCCATCTCCTTTCTGCGCCGGTGGCTGGTTGACGCGGCCGGTTGCGGGGTCGGCGTCGGCTCGGGCATCGGCGGCACACTAGGCCTTAGGGTTCGCCGTCCGGACCCGAGAGGAGAGCCACATGGCCCAGCACGACAACCCACAGCCACCCCAGACCACCGCGGAGTTCGCCGCCCTGGAGGCCGAGGAGTTCGAGGCCGAGGAGCGCGGCTCGCGCGGGAGGTCCCAGGCCGGCGCCCAGGGCGCCGGGATGTCGGGCACCGGCGGGGACGACGCCGGCGCGGTGGCGCGGGGGTACTTCGGCGCGCTGTAGCGCGGCGAGCGCACCGCCCAGCGCGAGTGGTACCACGACGAGGCCAACGATCTGACCATGTACGGGGCGTGGGGCCCGATCGGGAAGTGGGACGCCGTCGCCTGGTTCGACGAGCTCTACGCCGCCTTTCCCGACTTTCGCCTGGAGACGCTGGACCTGGTCACCGAGGGCGAGCGCGCCGTGGTGCGCTGGCGTGCGCGGGGCACCTTCGCCGGGCCGGGGCGCTTCCAGGGCTTTGCCCCCAACGGCGCGGCGCTGTCGGTCGAGGGCATGGACGTGCTGTGGGCGCGCGAGGGACGCATCGGGCGCCTGGTCGCGTATACCGACCATGCCACGGTCGCCCGCCAGCTGGGCGCCCTACCGCCCCAGGGATCGCCGGCCGAGGCGGGGCTGACCCGGGCGTTCAACGCCAAGACGTCGGTGGCCGGGCGCCTCGGCGGCTCGCCCGAGCCCGAGGAGATCGCCGCGGGGGTGTGGCGCGTGCGGGGCGGCTTCCCCGGCGACTGCACCGTCTACTTCCTGGCCGACGACGAGACCCATGCGGGCACGGGCCGGCTGACGATGTTCGACGCCGGCGGGCGGTACATGACCGCGCAGGTCCGCGCCGCGGCCGCCCGCCTGGGGGGCGTCAGCCGCATCGTGCTCAGTCACGCGCACCCCGACCACCGCGGGACGGCGCCCGCCTTCGAGGTGCCCCTGCTCTGCCACCCCGACGAGGTGGCCGACGCGGAGAGCAGCGGGGGCTGGCGCTACTTCCAGGTCGACAGGCTGCCCGCCGTGAACCGTATCGCCCACACCCGCGTCCTCCACCCACGCTTCTGGGACGGCGGGCCGGTGCGCGTCACCGAGACCGTGCTGGAGGGTGACACCGTCGCGGGCTTCGAGGTGATCCACCTGCCCGGCCACGCGCCCGGGCTCATCGCGCTGTGGCGCGCCGAGGACCGCCTGGCCCTGGTCAGCGACGCCTTCTACACGATCGATCTCTGGGGCCGTGCCCAGGAGCCCGCGGTGGCCGTCGACGCCTACAACCTGGACACCGAGCTGGCGCGAGCCTCGCTGCGCAAGCTGGCCGCGCTGGAGCCCACCGCGGCCTGGCCCGGCCACGGCGAGCCCGTGCGCGGCGACGTGCGCCGGGCACTCGAGCGCGCTTCCGAGAGGGCCCACTAGCGCGATGGGCAGGCGCTCGCGCGAGCGGGGCCGGGTCAAGGCGCCGCCCAGCGAATATCGCTCGGCCGGCGCCGGGGGCGTGCTCACCCTGCGCGGCGCGCTCACGCCCGCCACGCGGCGCGCGTACGCCGCCGTGCGCCACGACCAGGGGCGCTCGACCGAGGACTCCTGGCAGCGCGCCGTCGAGTTCCTCTTCGAGCGCCTGGCCGTGCGCTGGGAGATCGACGGCGTGCCCGCCGAGGGCCAGCGCGAGCTGCTGGGGCGCTTTCGCCTGGCCACCCAGGATGAGCGGCGCTTCGTGCGCGGCGCGCTGCGCGAGCATCTGGCCGAGCACTTCCCCGACGTCGAGGCGCCGTGAAGGCGCCCGTCGCGCCAGCCACCCGCCCGCCCGAGCGCCTGCTGCTGGGCTCGGGCCCCAGCCCCGTGCCCGACGAGGTGCTCGACGCGCTGGCCTGGCCGACCATCGGGCACCTGGACCCGGCCTTTGCGGCGCTCATGGAGGAAGTGGCCGAGCTGCTGCGCGCGACCTTTGTCACCGCCAACCGCGCCACGCTGCCCATCAGCGGCACCGGCAGCGCGGGGATGGATGCCCTGGTGGGAAACTTCGTCGAGCCGGGTGATCGCGTGGTGTGCGGCGTGCACGGGCTCTTCGGCGAGCGCATGGCCGACCAGCTCACGCGCGCGGGCGCCGAGGTGGTGCGCGTGGAGGCCGAGTGGGGACGGGCCATCGACCCCGCCCGCCTGATCGAGGCCGCGCGTGAGGGGCTCGACGCGATGGTCGTCGTACACGGGGAGACCTCGACGGGGGTGGCCCAGCCGCTGGAGGAGGGGCTCGCGCAGGCCTGCCACGAGCGCGAGGCGCTGTTCCTGGTCGACTGCGTGACCTCGCTGGCCGGCCACCCCCTCAGGCTGGACGAGGCGGGCGTGGACGCCGCCTTCAGCGGCACGCAGAAGTGCCTCAACGTGCCACCGGGGCTGGCGCCCTTCACGGCGGGCGAGCGCGCGCTGGCCAAGCTGCACGGCCGCGCGACGCCGGTGCGCTCCTGGTACTTCGACCTCTCGCTGGTGCTGTCCTACTGGGACGGCGACGGGGGGCGCGCCTACCACCACACCGCGCCCGTCAACCTCGTCTACGCGCTGCGCGAGGGGCTGCGCCTCGTCCAGGGGGAGGGCCTTCAAGCGCGCTGGGCGCGCCACCGCCGCGCCCACGAGGCGCTACGAGCGGCGCTGAGCGGCCTGGGCTTTGAGCGCCTGGCCCCCGAGGGCGAGGCGCTGTGGCCCCTGCTGGCCGTACAGGTGCCCAAGGGCATCGACGAGGCCGCCGTCCGCCGCAGGCTGCTGTTCGACCACGGCATCGAGGTCTCCGGGGGCCTGGGCCCGCTGGCCGGCCGGACGTGGCGCATCGGGGTGATGGGCACCGGCGCGCGCCGCCAGCCCCAGCGGCGCCTGGTCAGCGCCCTGGCCGGCGCGCTGGGTGCCGACCCGACGGAGTCGCTGGCCGCGCTGGACCAGGCCTGGGCAGAGCGTGAGGCAAGCGAGGGGGAGCGAGGGGGCGGGTGAGCCGGGCGGGCGGCCTTGCCCCCGCCGCCTTCGCGGATCTCCTCGCCGGCTACTGCCTGGAGGTGGAGCCCGGCAACCAGGTGCTGGTGCGCTCGACCGCCCTGGCCGCGCCGCTGTTGCGCGAGGTCCAGCGCGCGATCCTCGAGCGCGACGCGTGGCCCCTCCTGCGCGTCGATCTTCCCGGGCTGGCGCCCGGCTTCTACGCCCACGCACGCGAGCGCCACCTGGAGGGCATCGCGCCCCTGGAGCTGCACGAGGCCAAGAAGGTCGACCGGCTGCTGGGCATCCAGGCCCCCGACGACCTCCGCGCCCTGGCCGGCGTCGACCCCGCGGCCATCGCCCGGGTCGCGCGGGCACGCGCGCCCGCGCGGGAGGCCACCCTTCGCAAGCGCTGGTGCTCGACGCTGTGGCCCACCCAGGCGCTGGCCGCCCAGGCCGGGTTGGAGCTCGACGCCTTCTCGGCCTTCGTGCGCCGCGCGCTGTTCCTCGACCAGCGCGACCCGGTGCGCTCCTGGCGCGAGCTGCACGACGTCCAGGAGCGGCTCATCGCGCGGTTGGCGGGCGCGCGGCAGCTGCGCCTGGAGGCCGAGGGCACGGACCTTCGTCTCACCGTCAAGGGGCGCACGTGGGTCAACTCCGACGGCCGGCGCAACATGCCCAGCGGCGAGGTCTTCACGGGCCCCCACGAGAGCTCGGCCGAGGGCCACGTGCGCGTCACCGTGCGCTCCTCCCCCGCCGGCGTGGACGTCGACGGCGTGGAGCTGACCTTCCGCGCCGGCGAGGTCGTGCGGGCCCGCGCCGCCACCGGCCAGGCCGACCTCGACCGTGCACTGGAGACCGATGCGGGCGCGCGGCGGCTGGGCGAGGTCGGGGTGGGAACCAACTTCGGCATCGACCGGCCGACCGGGACGATCC
>DASZCY010000172.1:0-1914 GCA_035942615.1 Solirubrobacteraceae bacterium
GCAGCGAGGAGGGCGCCACCGACGAGGACGCGGGCGATGAGCAGGAGGCTGCCCCCGATCCCGAGCCCGAGCCCGAGCCCGCCCCGGCCGTCGGCCGCCGCGGCGGCGCCCGGCGCGAGGACGAGACCGTCGAGGGCACGATCGAGCTGCAGCCCAACGGATCGGCCCTGCTGCGCGAGACCGGCGACCAGGACGTCTACATCTCGGCCGCCCAGGTGCGCCGCTGCGAGCTGGTCGATGGCGATCGGGTCAGCGGCCCGGTGCGTCCGGCGCGCCGCTCCGAGCGCCACCCCTCGCTGGTGCGGGTGCAGTCCATCAACGGCCGCGACGCCGACGAGGTGGTCGATGGCACGCCCTTCGAGGAGCTGCCCGCCGCCTTTCCCACCGAGGCGTTCGCGCTGGGCGAAGACGACCCGACGCTGAAGGCGATCGCGGCGCTCACGCCGCTGGGCCGCGGATCGCGCGCGGTGATCGCGGGGCCGGCGCGCACCGGCAAGAGCGAGGCCCTGCGCCGCCTGGCCGGCGCGCTGCACGCCCAGGAGGACCTCGACCTCTCCGTGGTCCTGTGCGGCGTGCGCCCCGAGGAGCTCGCGCTGTGGCAGGCCGAGGGACTGCCCGAGCCGGTGGCCTGTCTGAGCCTGGCCGCCGCGCCCGACGCGCAGGCCCAGGCGCTCGAGCGCGCCCTGGACACCGCGCGCCGCGTGGCCGCCCGCGGGGGGCACGCCGCCGTGCTGGTCGACTCGCTGGCGTGGGTGGGCCCCGGCGCCGCGCGCAAGGCCCTGGCCGCGGCACGCTCCCTCCCCGACGGCGGCTCGCTGACCGTGGTGGCCGTGGCGCCCGAGCCCGTCGGCGGCGAGACCACGGTGATCACGCTCGACGCGGTGCTGGCCGCCACCGCACGCTTTCCGGCCCTCGACCTGCTCGCCTCGGGCACGTTGCATCCCGAGCTGCTGGTGGGCGACGCCGGCGCCGCGGCGATCCTCGCGGCCCGCGCGGCGGCCATCGATGCGGAGGGCGCTCAGCGGGGGAAGTAGCCGACCCGCCCCCAGGAGGGCTCGGGGGCCAGCTCGATCGGCTCGCCGCCGCGCTCGGGCTGCACGTAGCGGAAGCGGTGGGTCTCGGGATCCAGGGCGATGTCGAGCTCGCCCTCCTTGACGCGCTGGTCCAGCCACGCGCCGCGGAAGACCAGGCGGCGCAGCCAGTGCACCAGCGAGCGGTCGGCCGGGCCGACCAGCTCGGGCCAGCAGTCGTTGACGTGCTCGCCCAGGGCGGAGGCCGGCTCCTCGATCTCGCCGTTGACCGCGAGGTTGACCAGGTCCTCCAGCTCCCCCTCCTCCAGGCCGCCGCGCACGAAGCCCAGCTTGCGCGCGGCCTGCTCGCAGCGCTCGGTGAAGTCGCGCTCGTTGAAGGTGAAGCGCAGCTCTCCGTACTCGAGGACGAAGTCCTCTCCGGAGTCGTAGTTTCCGCGTCGACGGGTGTCCATGGCAAAGAAACGCCCCGGGGCACCGGCTCCGGGGCGTCGGCATCTTAGGCACGGCTCCTGCCCGCTTCGGGTGTCTGAACGCGAACTTGCAGGTGTCCGGCGCAGCGCCGGGGGGCGAGTCTGGCACGCCGAGCTCCTAGAGGGTGCATGACCGATGCCACCGCCACCCTCCTGCTCGTCGAGGACGACGACGCGACCCGCACCTTTCTGGCCGACAACCTCACCGCCGACGGCTACGAGCTGCTGGTGGCCGACTGCGCGCGCGACGCCACGCGCCTGCTGGAGACGAAGTTCCCCGACCTCGCGCTGGTGGACATCGGCCTGCCCGACGGATCGGGCTTCGACCTCGTGGGCCGCGTGCGCGAGGCCGACGGCCTGGCCAGCCGCATCGACCCGCGCACCCCGATCATCGTGGTCTCCGGGCGCGCGGA
>DASZCY010000173.1:0-9147 GCA_035942615.1 Solirubrobacteraceae bacterium
GCTCTCCTGGGTGGGAACGCCGCTCACCGGCGCCGGCTTGTGCTCGGGGTAGCGCGCAGATATGGTCACCTCCGCGCGCTGGGCGCCTTGACGGTCGCGCACGAGGCGCGCGATGTGCTCGGCCAGCTGCTCGGCGCGGAAGGGTGCCTCGCCGAGAACCACCTCGCCGATGGCTTTGTTGACGGTCTCCTCGAAGCGGGACATGTGCGCGCCCTTCTGGCGCGGCCCCAGATCGACGAAGCACGACAGGCGGGCCGAGAAGAGCTGCTCGCGGTCACCCATCCGCAGGCGGACGATCTTCTCCACCTCGGTGACGCCCACCCGTGAGAGGCTCACCCGCAGACGCGGAAGCGCGGCCTGGACATCGGACATCACGCTCGTGAGCTCCATGTCCGGATGGAGGCTAGGGGCCAGATCGTCATCCCCTTGTGCTATCAATCACGCACGCCGAGAGGGTCCCCTGGAGAAAAAGGGAAGGGACGAATGGAGTCTGACGTGCTGTTGGCCGACGAGGCGCCGATCCACGAACTGGAAGAACTGCGCGCGGTCGTCACGGAAGGTATCGAGCGAGGGATCGTGCGCTTCGACGCGCTGGCCTCCGCGCTCGAGGAGGTCGAGGTCACCAAGGAGCAGGTCGTGGAGTTGCACGGCTACCTGGCCGACCAGGGCGTCGACGTGGTCGGCGCCGACGGACGCGCGCTGGGTGCTCCGGAGGCGGCCCGCCTGGAGGCCGCCGCCGAGGCGCGCAAGACCGCCAGGGCGGGCGAGGCCGGACCGCACCGCGCGGAGATCGACCTCACGGTTGAGCCGTCGCTGGACTCGCTGCGTCTCTACCTGCGTTCCATCGGTCGCGTGCCGCTGCTCACCGCCCCCGAGGAGGTCGCCCTGGCCAAGCGCATCGAGCGCGGTGACATGGTGGCCAAGCAGCACATGGTGGAGGCCAACCTGCGCCTCGTGGTCTCCATCGCCAAGAGCTACCTGGGCCGCGGCCTTACGTTCCTGGATCTCATCCAGGAGGGCTCGCTGGGCCTCATCCGTGCTGTGGAGAAGTTCGACCACCGCCGCGGGTACAAGTTCTCAACCTACGCGACGTGGTGGATCCGCCAGGCGGTCACGCGCGCGATCGCCGACAAGGGCCGCACGATCCGCATCCCGGTGCACGTGGTCGAGAAGCTCAACAGGGTCGTGCACGTCGAGCGTCAGCTCGTGCAGGCCCTGGGCCGCGAGCCCACCCCCGAGGAGATCGCCGAGCATCTCGAGGCCACTCCCGGCGAGGTGCGCGACATCCTGCGCATGAGCCAGCAGCCGGTCCCCCTGGAGAAGCCGGTCAGCGACGAGGACGACACCTCGATGGCCGACTTCGTCGAGGACCAGAGCGCCGAGTCCCCGTTCGACCTGGCCGCTGACACCCTGCGCCGCGAGAACGTCCGCCGCGCCCTCCAAGCGCTGCCCACTCGCGAGCGCGAGGTGATCGAGATGCGCTTCGGCCTGACCGGCGGCCACCCCCGGACGCTCGAGGAGGTCGGCCGTGCCTTCAACGTCACCCGCGAACGGATCCGCCAGATCGAGACCCACACCCTCAAGAAGCTCGAGGCGCTGCCGGAGGCACAACGGCTGCGCGATGCGTCCTGAGCGACGCGGCGCACCGCAGCTACCGTTTCGGCGTGAGCTTGCGCGAGCGCATCGAGGAGCGGGACGGGCCACGATGCGTGTGGTGCGACCGTGAGGTGTGGCCACGGGACCGCACGCTGGACCACCTGGTGCCGAGCTCCCGCCGCGGGCGCGCGCACGAGAGCAACCTCGTCCTCGCCTGCCGCCCGTGCAACCGCGCCCGGCGGTCGCGTCCGGCCACGGCATGGGGCATCGAGCGCGAGCGCGCCGGCTGGACGGTGCGCTGGGAGACGGTCGTGCGCGTGCTGGGAGAGCTCGAGACGGCGGGTGGGCGTGAGGAACGCGACGCGGCCCGGCGGCAGCTCAGGCGGCTGGGCAATCGTCAAGGTACGGCGTAGCCAGAGTGGCGTAGGCACGCGGGCCGTCTCGTCGGTGTCCGCATGATCGCTATCCTCCTCCGCCCTCGGCGGGGTACCGAAGCGGTCAAACGGACGGCGCTGTAAACGCCGCGGCTCAGCCTTCGCAGGTTCGAATCCTGCCCCCGCCATAGCCAAACGCTCGCTCACATCGGCGCCCGCACGCCCCCACGTGATCCTCGAGCGAAGCGGTCAGCCGGCGGCCGCCTGCGGCGGCGCGGCATTGGGCGCCGCGCTCCACGCCATCGGCTCCGCGGTGCCCTCGTCGGCGCCGATGGCCACGAGCTCGTCCACGATGGCCAGCACGCGCTCGGGCGTGCCGTCGCGGTGGCGCAGCAGCATCCGCGCCAGCTGGACCCCGGCTCCCTCCAGTGCCTCGTCGTGCAGCCCGACCTGGGGGGAGGGGCGCAGCCAGCGGCGCAGGCGCGGCTGCCCGGAGTGCAGTTGGGCCGTCAGCACCGCGCAGTGCTCAGCGCGCCGGCGCTCCACCTCGCGACCCTCGCGCGTGCCCACCACGCGCGCCGCGACGCCGTAGAGTCGCTGGCGCTGCTGATCGTCCGCGCCGTCGTTGTAGGCGCGCAGGTAAGCGGCGATCACGCGGCAGACCGAGCGCGGCTGGTCGGTGAAGGGCTCGCCGGCCAGCATGGACGCCAGCTCCATGACGCACGCCCCGTCCCGGGGCGACGCGTGCTTTCCCTTGCCTAGGCGGACGGTCTGGTGGCTGGGCTGGGTCGGGACGCGCTCGGACATCGCGTGGCTCCTGCTGGTCGCTCGATGTGCTCTTGTGAGCAGCGAGCTACCCCCCGCTCGGGCACCGCGAACGGCCCTTCCCGTCCACCAAGCGGATGTTCTAGTCGCGCGCCCGCGTGGCGCGCCTGGCCGGCGCGGTGCCGAAGACGCGGTCCCAGTACGGAGCGCTGACCCCGAAGCCGGTGTCGTGGTCCTGGAAGTGATGGCGCATGTGCGCCTCGCGCAGGAACCTGCCAAGCCGTCCCCGCGGGACGCGATGGTGCAACCAGAAGTGGGTCATGTCGTAGACGAGGTAGCCCGCCACGAAGCCCGCGCCCAGCGCCGCCCACAGGTCGGGGCCGAGCACGAGGTAGAAGGCACCCAGAAACAACGCCGCCAGGGGTATCGAGGCCGACGGAGGCATGACCAGCCGCTTGGGGTCGCTGGGATGGTCGTGATGCACCCCGTGGATCAGGAAGTGCAGCCGCGCGCCGATCCCGTCCTCGGGCTCGAAGTGGAAGACCACGCGGTGCAGCCAGTACTCGGTGAGGGTCCACAGCGCGTAGCCGCCGACCATCAGACCCGCGGCGGTCAGGGCTCCGGCGCTGCGGACCCCCAGGATCGTCAGCAGCGCGATAGCCGGGGCGAAGATCACGACGGGCACGGCGGGGTGCACCCGCGTCAGGCGGTCGAGCCACGGAGCCTCGAACAGGGGCGGCGAGGCGCGCAGTTGCTCGGCGCGCGTAGGGCCGGGGGCCGGCGGGGTGAGGGTCTGCTCAGGCATGGGAATCGGCGCTCCTGCGTGTCGTCAGGCGAGCCTAAGTATGCCGACGCTCGCAATGGACGCAAGCCTAGGCAGTGGTGCGCCTGCCCCGCAAGACGCTATCCGCCTCCCGCCCCCCGCGTGCGTGCGCGAGCGCGTCCTCCACCACCGCGCGGCGCACGCTGCCCGGGTCGACGGGGAAGGTCTCGGGGGCTCCGTTGGCCGCGCGGCGCAAGCCCACCCCCAGGCGGGCGAGGTGAAGGGTGCCCAGCGCCTGGGTGTAGAGGTGGTTGGCGCCACGGTCGGGGTCCTGGACGGCGAATGCGTTCCGCCGGGTGCCCTCGGCCAGAACCGCCGCGGTCGGTCCCAGACAGCCAGCCATGGCCCGGCCCAGGCGCAGCAGGACCCCGTCGGAGACCCGCGCGGCCAGCTGGGCGAACGGACGGCGCATCAGCAGCAGGGCGAGGTCCAGAAAGGCCGGGTGGCGCAGGCAGTAGGCGGCGTACCGGTCGGTGATCTCGGCCAGCGCGTCCTCCGGGCCCAGCGCGCCGGCGTCGACCGTGGCCAGCTCGCGCTCGATCTCGGCCAGATAGCGGGTCACCGTGAGCACGAACAGCTCCTCCTTGGAGGAGAAATGGCGGTAGATCAGCGCCTTGTTGATGCCCGCCACCCGCGCGATGCGCGCCACCCGCACGTCGTCCACCCCGTGCTCGTCAAACAGCGCGCGGGTCGCGTCGAGAATCTCTCCCTCGCGCTCGCGGGGGCGCGTGCGAGGCGTCATGGGAGAACTGTACCCGATGGTGTAACCGTCAGTTACACTCCGGCCATGGCTGCAACCGACACCGAGAACGCCGTCGAGGGCCTCGAGGCGAGCCCCTTCACCCTCGAGCTCTCCCAGGACCTGAAGGACATCCGCGAGTGGGTCCACGGCTTCGCCGAGGGCGTCGTGCGCCCCGCCGCGGCCGAGTGGGACGAGCGCGAGGAGACGCCCTGGCCGATCATCCAGGAGGCCGCCAAGATCGGCCTCTACGGCTTCGAGGGGATGGTCCAGTTCTTCGCCGACCCCAGCGGTCTGGGGCTGCCTATCGTCAACGAGGAGCTCTTCTGGGGCGATGCCGGCATCGGCATGGCGATCATGGGCTCCGGTCTCGCGGCCGCCGCCATCCTCGGGCAGGGCTCGCCCGAGCAGATCGGCGAGTGGATCCCGCGCTGCTTCGGCACCCCTGAGGACGTCAAGGTCGCCGCCTTCTGCTCCTCCGAGCCCGAGGCCGGCTCGGACGTCAGCGCGGTGCGCACAACCGCGAGGTTCGACGAGGCCACCGGCGAGTGGGTGCTCAACGGGCAGAAGGCCTGGGCCACCAACGGGGGCATCGCCGACGTGCACGTGGTGATCGCCAGCGTCGATCGCGAGCTGGGTTCGCGCGGGCACGCCGCCTTCATCGTCCCCATAGAGACCCCGGGCATCGAGCAGGGCGCCAAGGTCAAGAAGCACGGACTGCGTGCCTCCCACACCGCCGACGTGCACCTCGACGACTGCCGTATTCCGGCCGGGCACGTCCTGGGTGGCAAGGAGAAGCTCGACGAGCGCTTGGCGCGCGTGCGCGAGGGGCGCACGGGCTCGCGCAGCCAGGCCGCGATGCAGACCTTCGAGGCCTCGCGCCCGACGGTCGGGGCCCAGGCCATCGGTATCGCCCGCGCCGCCTACGAGTACGCGCTGGGCTACGCCAAGGAGCGCGTCCAGTTCGGCCGCCCGATCATCGACAACCAGTCGATCGCCTTCACGCTGGCCGACATGAAGATCGAGATCGACGCGGCCCGGCTGCTGGTCTGGCGCGCGGCCTGGATGGGGCGCAACAACCACCGCTTCGAGAACGCCGAGGGCTCCATGAGCAAACTCAAGGCGGGCGAGGTCGCCGTGTGGTCCACCGAGCGGGCGATCCAGATCCTGGGCGGCAACGGCTACACGCGGGAGTTCCCGGTCGAGCGATTCCACCGGGACGCGAAGATCTACGACATCTTCGAGGGGACGGCGGAGATCCAGCGCCTGGTCATCTCGCGCGCCATCAGCGGCATGCGCATCCGTTAGGGCAGGCAACTGGAGCTCACGCCCGGGCTGCGCGCGCTAGGCTGGAGCCCGCGTGCCCTCTTAGCTCAGCTGGTAGAGCACTTCCATGGTAAGGAAGGGGTCGCCGGTTCGAGTCCGGCAGAGGGCTTGCTCAGGACCCCCTCGGCGCGCGCACGGTCCGGTTCTTGCCCGCACGCTTGGCCTCCCGGAGCGCCGCATCCGCGGTGGCCATGAGGCCGTGCTCGTCGCGGGCGCACTCGGGCAGCGAGGAGACGCCTGCGCTCACGGTAACCCGTATCGGCCCCCCGTCGTCCACGGCGACGACCTCCAGCTTTTCGATCTGGGTGCGCAGGTGCTCGGCCAGGCGGTAGGCGCCGTCGAGATCGGTGCCCGGCAGTACGACGGGGAACTCCTCGCCGCCATAGCGGGCCGGCTCATCGATCCCGCGCGGACGTTCTCGCAGCAAGCGCCCGACTGCCCGCAACACGTCGTCACCGCCCTCAAGACCCCACGTGCTGTTGACCGCCTTGAAGTCGTCGATGTCGAGCAAGACCAGCGCGACGGGGTCCCCGGTGCGCCGCCAGCGCTCGACCTCCTGGGGCATGACCTCGTTGAAACGGCGGCGATTGGACAGCCCGGTCAGCCCGTCGGTGACCGACTCGCGCGCGACCGTCTCGTGCAGGTCGAGATTCTCCAACGCGAGTGCGGCCTGCCCTGCGAGGTAGCGAAGCAGCTCACGGTCGGCGTCGCTGAAGCGGTCGCCGGCGCGCGCCACGGAGATCACGCCGGGAACGTGGCGCTCATCTCCCTCACCGTCGGTCAGCGGGTGGGCGAGGGCACTGTGCGCGCCGAAGGCCGCCTCGGCAAAGGCGCCGCTGTCCAGTACGCGCTCCTCGACCTTGTGCAAGACTGCCTCCAGGCCGCCAAGGCTGCCCGCGCACGCGGCCTGCTCGATTGGAGAGTCGCCCGTGCGGCGGATGCTCACCCGTCCGCCGTGCGCGCCGACGCCCTCGACCGCGGTGGTCACCGCGATGTCCAGCAGGCGGCCGCGGTCGAGGTTGGCGCCCACCGCCGCGCCGAGGCGGCGCACCGCGATCAGCACCCGCTCGCGCTCGCGGGTCACCTCATCCAGCCGCGCGGAGAGCTGGTCGGACATCTTGTTGAACTCCCCGCCCAGTGCCGCGAACTCGTCGCCGCCCTCGCTGGGAGCCCGGGTCGAGAAGTCGCCGCGCCCCAGGCGCCGGACCGCCTCCAGCAGCCCGGCGACCTGCTGCTGGAGCTGTCGGGAGACCGCCAGCGCGAAAACCAGGGCGAGGAGGAAGAAGCCCGCGAGGATGACGGCCACCACGAGGCGGTTCGCGTTCTCGGTCCTGGCGTCCTCGGGGAGATCATCGGGGCCGGTCAGCGTCGAGAGCACCACCTGCTTGGAGCCGAAGCGTTTCTTCGTGGCATCCAAGGATCTCACCAGCAGGGCCCGCCCCTGCGGGTCCTCCACGGTCGCGCGCTTGGGAAGGGGGCAGTCGCCGATGCCCTCCACGGAGGTGTACTCCAGGCGCTTGTTGATGCACACCGCGAGCCCCGGTCCCGACGGCTGCGTTGGTCGCGGTGGGACACCCACGAGCGGTTCGACGTCGCTGGCGAAGCCCGCAGCGCGGATCATCGAGACCTGCAGCTTTGGGACCGACTTGCCGCCCGGGAGTTCGATCGTGGCAGGAGCGAGGGCATCGGGCGGGCCGCTCACGCAGACAAGGCCGCTTTGGTCGACGAGCCCCACGCGCGCGATCTTCCTGCCCTCCACCAGCTCCTGCAGACGCTCGCGCGCGGCCGGGCACTTCCTTTCGCGCACTGCCTGGTTGAGCTGCAGATCGGAGCCGCTCCTCGAGGGAACTGCGTTCTTCGCGTCCTCCACAGCCTGGCTGTACAGGTTGGCGACCGTCTGCCCCTGCTCGGCCACCGCGGCATCCACCCTCGCTGTCTCCACCTCGGACAGCAGCCGGAACATCAGGATGGCCACCGATGCCATCGGCACCAGCACGATGAGCACAAAGAACAGGGTGAGGCGGGTGCGAAAGCTCATACGCGCCCGAGAAGCGGGAACGACACGGCCAACTGCACGGCCTTCTGGTCGCGGAGGAGCTGCCACCGGCTGATGCGAGCGCAATGTCGGTGTGCTGGCTCCCGGCCACCGGCACGCGCGCAGAAGACACGCCCAGCCCGGCGAAACCCGGGTGGCGCGTTGAGGCCGAAAGGCGCCAACCCACCACCCTGACTCGGTCCGGCATCACAGCCGCTCGCACCCAGCTCGCCACCGCCGGCCATACCACTTCATCGGCAGCTCGCCGACGAACTTGACATCCCTAGCGACGCCGAGCCGCCCGCGGACACTGGCGATTCGGGCTCCGGCGCCGCTGACGAGTCGCATGGTAAGGAAGGGGTCGCCGGTTCGAGTCCGGCGGAGGCTTCTTCTCACGGAGCTCCGCTCGCTGGCGGAGATTCTTGTGACGGCCCGGGTGATCGGTTGGGACGCGCGCGATAGCGTTCGCGCATGACCTCCAGGCGCTGGGCCCTCGTGACGCCCGTCGCTCTCGCGGCGTTGGCGCTCGCGGTGACGGGGGCCCTCGCCGAAGCGCCAGCTGACAGACACGCCGGCGGGGCCGGCTCCGCCGCGCCCGCGCAGGCGCTTCCGACGACATCCGCGCTTGCCCGCGCCGGCCTCGTCGACGTGCGCACATACGCGCCGTCCATCCTCGTCGACGCTCGCTACGCGACCGCGAACAACTTCACCGGGCGACGACTCCCCGGCTATTGCCGCCCGTGGGCCTTCCTCAAGCAGGCCGCGGCGCGACGCCTGGCCCGCGTCCAGCGCCGGCTCAGGCGCGACGGGCTGGGCCTCAAGGTGCTGGACGCCTACCGCCCGGCACGGGCTAGCCGGGCCATGGTGCGTTGGGCGCAGCGAACCGGCAACGGGTGGGTGTTGACGCGCGGCTACGTCGCGCGGCGCAGCAACCATGCGCGCGGGACGACCATCGATGTGACGCTCGTGCGCCTGTCCTCCGGCCGGGCACTCGACATGGGAACGGCGTTCGACGCGTTCACGCCGCGCTCGGCGACCCTGAACGCCCGCGGGGCCGTGCGCCTCAGGCGCCTGCGTCTGGTGCGCGCGATGGAGGGCGCTGGCTTTCGCAACTACGCCCGGGAGTGGTGGCATTACGACTTCGAGGCCCGCGGTCCGTCCCGGCTCGACGTGCCGCTTGGCTGCCGGCGGTGAGGAACCCCACGCTGGTCATCCTGTGCCTGTCGGTGGCGCTCGCCCTTGCCCTCTTCGGGGCGGCGATCCGGCCGAGCCTTGCGGCCGCCGCGGACGCGACCGTACGTGGACAGGCCTCACACCCGGAGGTCGATCAGCTGGCGGGGCCCTACCCATGGGCCAGCCGAATCGCCGCGGCCAGGGGGTATGCGCGCACCCGCGGGGGTCGGACCGCCTTCGCGGTGGTGGACGAGTCGGGACGGGTGCACGGGCATCGGCTGCGGGCGTCGTTTATTTCGGCGAGCCTCGTGAAGGC